>JAYUSV010000388.1:0-4246 GCA_043755495.1 Synechococcales cyanobacterium | reverse complement strand
GGCCAAGGTGTGGCCATCGAACTAGGGCCGGAAAAGATCAATGTAGTGCAATTAAAAAAACAGGGTGCTGACGTAAAACTCTTGAACCTGTGTTCAGCGGACGTACCTGCTGGTGTTTTTGAAGAAGGCCGCATTGTCAACCAGGCTGAGCTAGCAGATCTTATTTCTGCAACTCTCAAAGATAACAAAATCACTGCTAAATTTGTCTGTACCGCCGTACCGATGCGTGAAGCAATCACCCGTCTCATCCCACTGCCTGCCGAATTGAGTGATGCTGAAATGCATGATATGGTGCTCAACCATGAAGCTGCGCTATATCTTCCCTATCCTCGGGAAGAAGTCGATATTGACTACCAAAAGCTGGAGTTAATTACCGACGAAGACGGACTCGACAAAATGCAGGTAATGCTGGCCGCTACTCGCCGTGAAATTACTGATAGTTACATCGAAACTTTCCAACGAGCTGGTTTGGCCGTCAAAGTACTCGAAATCAACAGCTTTTCGCTATTGCGCACCATGCGTGAGCAACTGCGCCAATTTGCTCCCCAAGAAGCAGTTGTGCTAATAGATATTGAGTTTGATAGCACCGAAATTGCGATTATTGTCAACGGTGTGCCACAGTTTAACCGTACCGTATCGATCGGCACCCAGCAAATGTTGGAAGCTCTTGGCAGCGGTATGAACTTGCCATCGATACGTAATTCCGACATTTTACAAGGCATCAATATTCCTGACATTCCAGTGAGCAATATCACTACAGTAGGTGATGATGAGACTATTGGGCCTGGAATGGATGTGTTAATGCGGGTATTAGCCGATCTCGCTGACGAAATCAGGCGTTCGATCGACTTTTATAGCAACCACAGCAGCAACCTGCGCATTGAGCAATTGCTCTTAGCCGGTCCTGGTGGTGGTTTGGGTCAGCTCGACTTATTCTTTACCCAAAGACTTGGTGTGCCAGCTACCCAAATTGATCCAGTTGCTTCTTTAGGCATCGAAACCAATTTAGATATTCCATTAATGCAAAGACCTGGTCTAGGAATTATTCTAGGTTTGGGAATGCGGGAGGTTAATTAAAACATGTATAACGTAGATATCAATTTTCTCAAAAACAGACCGGAATATCAGAATCTTTCTGCTCCGGCCGATCGAGGTAGTTCTAATGCTACCAGAACTACTAACTACTCTAAAGCTCCGATTTTTGCAGGTTTGGGACTCGGGGTAACAGCTTTGTTAGCCACTGGAGCTTTTTGGACGCTTCTTGTTTTTCAGGGTGAAGAACTACAAGCTAAACAAATTAAGCTAGATAAAGAACTTGGTGCGGCTAGAGAGCAAGAAACTAAGCTAACTACTTTACAGGCTAAGATTGCTCAAACTGAGCAAGAATCTCAATCTTTAGCGGGGGCATTCAATCTAGTTCGTCCTTGGTCAGCAATTATGCAGGAGTTTCGCGAAAGTACTCCTCAAGGTGTGCAGATCTCGTCGATTCTTCAGTCTCCAACTGTTGCCACCGCAGTAGCTGCTCCCAAAGCTGCTGGTGTTCCTGGAGCAGCCGCTACGAAGCTAGCCGCTACTCCAGCTACTGTTGATAGTAGTGGTGCTGTATCTAAAGGCAGTCCTAGTCCATCTGTTAGTCCCTCTTCGTCAGCAGCTCCAGTGGCAGCTAGCCCAGCTCCTACCACGATCGACTCTCCAGTAGTCAAGCTAGAAATTGAAGGTGTGGCACAGTCTTTTAATGATGTAAACAGCTTTATCTTAACCCTAAAGCAATCACCTTTGTTTGATCCGGCAGATACTCAATTGATTAGCTCAGAGTTAGTAGAAAGTAAGGTTTCTCTAACAACAAGTGCATCCGACAAAAATGCAGGTAGTAACACCACAGAAATTGTTACTAAATCAGTTAAGTACAAGCTTCAAACTGCTTTGAAACAGATTCCTGCAACAGAACTGCTGCGAGAATTAGAACGCAAAGGGGCAGTAGGGATTGTAACCAGACTGAAGACTTTACAGCAACAAAAGGTGATTAAGCCATGACATATAGCGAAGACTTAATGAACACTACTCAGCTAGATGATACTACTTATCTAGCTGATGCTCCTAACCACCCAGTGATTTTTGGGCTGACACTTTCTCCCCTAGTAATTGGTGGAGTTGTTGGTGTAATTGGATTGATTGCGGCTGGTTTTTGTGCGGTTACTTATGTGATGCCTAAATACCAAGCGAACCAAGAGTTGCAAACTAAAGTTAATGATATCAACAAACAAATTCAAGATCGTAAGAACAACGCGATCAAAATTGCTGAGGCTGAAGAAAAAGTCAAAGTAGTTACGGCTCAAAGAGAGGCTGTACTGAGCTTGTTTGCCAATGATAAAAAGCTGGATACTTTATTACTAGATTTAAACAAGCTAGTTAATGAAAGACAAGGTGAATTGCGGAAGTTTACTCCTGATTCTGCTGGTACTGGCACAATTACGGATGGAGCTTTGGGCTTAGCTCTCAACGGTAAGATTCGTCGTAAGTCGATCGATGTTGAAATGACCGGTGGCTTCGAGCAAATTCAATCGATCTTAAGAACTGTAGAAAGAATGGATAGATTTCTAATTCTTAAAGATTTTAAGGCGGATTTACGTAATCCATCTGCGAATACAGGAATAGTGAATACTGCTGGAGCTGCTGCCAAGCTTAAAGCTGGTTTCAAGCTACAAGCAATTATTCCGTTGACTACAGAAGAAAATGCTGCTGCTGCCGCCGCCGCTGCCGCCACCGCCGCTGCCACAGCGAAAAAATAATCAGCAACCGCTGATTGATCATTTTAAACTAAACCTCTGCCTCAGGAGTTCGATCGTGAAAAAAACCACTAAAATTTTTACCCAAGTAATGCTTGGAAGCATTATTGCTTCCATCGCCGTCCAGCCTGCTGTTGCTGAAGACTTGCAGTTAGCTCAGGTGAGCAACGGCAACCAGCAACCTTTGGTTCCTAACCCCAACGTAACCATTGGAGAAACTGGTAGTCTGCCAGTAGGAACTACTGCTTCTACTCCTACTAAAGCTCGGGCTGTCGCTCCACCAGTGGGTGATATCAGCGTATCGAGTATCGATGCGGCTACACCGATCATTAAGCTAGATTCTGACGCTCGGGTATCGATCGTCCTCAAAGAAGCACCAGTACGGGAAGTGCTAGAACTACTAAGTCGGAGTGCTGGTTTGAACTTAGCATACACTTCGCCTGCTGCAACTAAGCCTGGTGAAGCTAGTACTGAACCCACTGTGTCGTTGAATTTGAAAAACGAACCAGTAGAAAACGCTTTTAATTATGTTCTACAAATTACTGGCTATGAAGCGAACCGAGTGGGCAACACCATTTTTGCTGGTTCCAGACTGCCTGATTCTATTCGGGGTACAGTAGTTCGTACTGTTCGCTTGAACCAAGTAAATGTAGAAGCTGCTTCGGGCTTTTTGACTACACAAGGTGCCGAAACTCAGCTCTCCCGTGAAAAAGTCACGATCGAAAATGTTGGTACCGTGGGTTCGGCCAATTTCCGCACAGTAGAAGTCAGAACTCCTGAAATTTTGAACCTGAAAGCTACTGAAGGCAATGCTCCTTTGATCTTGAAAGGTTTGGCAATCAGCACCGATTCTCGCTTGAACGCGGTTACTTTAATCGGCCCTTTGCGTAAAGTAGAAATGGCCACCGCCATGCTCACTCGTCTAGATGCTCGTCGTCGTCAAGTGGCTTTAAATGTCAAAATTGTTGATATTAACCTCAGCAACGTTGATGACCTCAAGAGCAGCTTCTCCTTTGGTACTGGCAACGGTATTGTAGGTGTCGATAACGGTGCCGCAGTTTATAACTACGGTGGCTACAATCCAGCAAGATCTGGCCAAATTACTGGTGGAGTAACTTCTCAGCCGATCGTAACGTTACCTTCATTGGGTTCTTCACCTTTTATTGATAATAATCCTCTGTCACCTTATGCCAGCAATGGCACTAATATATCCAACGTTCCAGTTGGGGAAGCACCTCTTGCCTTAGGTACTCCTTACGGGAGAGCACCTCTTAGCCCAACTGATAACCCTTATCAACCCGGTTTAACTGCTTATACTGCAGGTACCGCTGGCACTCCTGGGGTGTTTAACCCAGTAACATTTATTCTGAGATAATGTACATCAATACAAATGAGCATTATCGTGCAACGGTTGAAACCGAAACCCGCGAAGCACGCTTTGTAAAATGGTGGAAAGCTAA
>JAYUSV010000387.1:0-4248 GCA_043755495.1 Synechococcales cyanobacterium | reverse complement strand
CCGATTTCGTGAAGATAGCTGCGGATGCTATCGCCGGTGTACTTAGGCTGTCTATCAGTCATGGTTTTAAGGTTAGGCATAGTTCCAGTGCGCTCCTGCTCCAATGAATTTGATCCTGAATTCCCTGACAGTTACGCCAGGAAGTTAATTTGTGCAGTCACATTAAGTTAATTGGGTGAGGAGCGGTCTAAAGTTGCAAAAGATTACGATTTATTAACCAAATCGCGGTTGATCTATAGCCAAAAAGCCGATAGACCACCTATACCCGATGCATATCCCAACAACTGTCAGGCTATTGGTTATTTATGACATTAACAGAATTCTTTTGTTCCAAAACTTAATTAATTATTAAGCGTGGAAAATCCAGTTTACGAGAAACAACCCTTTTGCCGTCAGACGTTGCAGTTTCTGTAACAGCTTTGAATAAAGCGTGTCCAGGCCAAAATTGTTCAGATTGGACACTGTCTAGTCCCATTACAGGAAGCTTGAATAATCTTTTCCTACAACTCAATTACACCCAATTCCAGAATCCCATAGACGATGAGCTTTAGTGGGTGGGGTAGAAGTGAGGTTAGCCGATCTTAAATACGGGTAACAAACTGCGCCAAATTATTCTTACGCCACTGGTTATCTGATTGAGAATTGGTGGCTATCTCCCAACAAGCGATCCCTGGTGCGCCAATCTGAAAAATTTCGGTCTGGAGCATTGACCAGCTCACAATTTTTTGGTGAGGAATTTGATAAGCCCGACAGAGAGAGGCGAAATCTACGCTTTGAGGGGTAGTAAAAAATTCGCTAAAAGGTGGCTCGAACTGCCCGATCGGCAACATCCCAAAAATCCCGCCGCCATTGTTGTTAATCAGCAAAATAGTCAAACTTCCCTGAAATTGCTGACGAAGCAGAAGACCATTGGTATCGTGCAACAAAGACAGATCCCCAGTAATCAAAATCCCGGGCTGGCCATGTTGATGTAAAGCCCCCAAAGCCGTAGAGAGAGTGCCATCAATGCCATTAGCTCCCCGGTTGCCCAAAATCCGATAATGCCGCTGGTTGGGTCGCCAAAAGAACTCCAGATCTCGAATGGGCATACTATTAGCCACAAAAACTAAGCTCTCTGGCGGCAAAATTTGAGACAGTAGCCAAGGAATTTTGCACTCACAGAGAGTTTCTAGTTTCAGCATGGTGAGATCAATTTCTTGCCGCACCTGTTGATCGAGCTTCAGCCACTGCTCAGTGTAACTATTTGGAGTAGCTGAATTCGGTGATTTTACAGATGCTAGTTCAGAAGACTGCAAATTTTCAGCCAAATTTATCACAGTCGATCGCAGATAAGTGGCATCCAAATGTAAGGCATTGACATTTTGGATAGTGTTTTCCAGAATCCAAGCCTGGGGGCGCACCGTAGCTAACCATTGGCGGAGTTCTTTACTAGTCGGCAGATCCCCGAGTTGCAAAATCACCGTTGGCTGTAGATCCATAGCTAATTCTGGCTGGCGCAAGATCAGGTCGTAAGTGGTGACTAACTGGCCACTAAAATATTGGCGCAAAGGTGATAGCCCCTCCGCTAAAATTGGCCATCCCAAGACCAGGGCAATATTATTAACAGCTTGAGCATAAGCGGCTGGATCAGCAGGCTGAGCAACCCCAGCAATAATTAATCCCCGTTGCTTTGACCAGGCGTGGGGCTTGATCCAATCCCAAGATGTTTTAGCGCCGATCGATGGAACAGCAGAAAGTTGCAGAGAAATTTGCTCTGCTAGCGCCAAGATCTCGGGCTGTGACACTGGGGGCAGGGGATCCCGAAACGGCAGATTTAAATGGACAGCCCCACCATGAGGAATCTGGGTACGCTCCCAAGCATAAATAATTGTCTGCTGAAGATAAGTCAACAAGTCTATTGCGGGTACCGCAATTTCGGTTTGCCAGTTGGGATAATTGCCATAAATTTTGAGCTGATCGATGGTTTGACCAGAATGACAGTCTCTTAACTCCGGCGGTCGATCGGCGGTCAAGACTAATAATGGCACCCGACTTTCTCGCGCTTCGATCACTGCCGGATAAAAATTGGCTGTGGCAGTGCCAGAAGTGCAAAGCACCACTGCTGGTTGACCAGTGCGTTTCCCATGACCCAAAGCAAAAAAAGCCGCCGATCGCTCATCTAAAACTGGGATCGCAGCAATTTGTGGGGACTGGGCGAAAGCCACAGCCAAGGGGGTCGAACGAGAACCCGGACAGATTACGGCTAAAGACACCCCTAAATGTTCAAGGGTGCTGACTAAAGCCGAAGCCCAGAGGGCATTGATATTACGGAAATCCAGTGCCAAGTTGCCTCGTTTGCATAGCATCGCTGATGGCGAATCAATTCTTTTGCACTCTAGCATTGGACTCGATCTTCGGCAATTTTCTGGGAATCACCCCGGTCTTGCCCGGTCAGTGAGCAGATTTGAACTGACCGGAATTTTGATATTTCTAGAAGAATTTGAGCAGAGTAGAGGCTACGCCAGTGATTACGTCTACAAAGCTACCACCGCCACCTTGGCTAGGCTTAGTTGGTTGGCGAGCAATCTCGATCGACTTCACAAAATTCTGGGCATTAGTTGCAGCAGCCACATCACCTTTTTGCTTAAAGATTTGCTCAGCTTTGGTGGCATCGACAGTCGCGCCAGCATCATCTTGCAGCCGGTAACGTGCCAAAGCTCTACCATAATAGGCATTGCCCATTTGAGGATTGAGGCGAATTGCTTGGCTGAAGTGCTCGATCGAGCCTTTGTAGTTGTTTTTCTGCCACTCAGCATAGCCCCACTTGGCAAAATCATCAGCGTTACCAGCAGTACTAGGCAAACCAACAGCACCTTGAATGTAAGAATTTTGCAAACTAGTACCAGTCAAATTTGCCCCGCCCAAGAAAGCATCGCGCAAGTCGGTAGAGTTTAAAATTGCTCCAGTCAAGTCAGCTCCAGTCAAATCAGCTCCGTTTAAAGAAGCACCAGTTAAATTTGCGCCTTTTAAGTTAGCACCAATTAATCTAGCCTGACTCAAGTTAGCACCCACCAAGTTAGCTTGGCTCAGATTTGCACCACTGAGTTCACCCAGTACCAAGCCAGCGTTGACCAAGTTACACTTGGCACATTCTTTGGTTGATAACAACTGGCTTAAATGATTGGCATTTTCTGCACGGGCAGCAGTGCTAACCGTAACAATAGTGGTGGTCAATAGTAGGCTAACAACTAGAATTTTTTTCAACACGGCAAATACCTCTAGATCGGGTGGGAGAATCAGAACATACCCCAGTATTCGAGATTTATGACAGCTAATCCGGAAGTTTTTTTTGGCAGTGTGGAAGCGCACCAACATCTGTGAGGTCGATCTAAACTTTAAGTGGATTTCCATTAGCCCCAATAGGATGAAGCCATAGGGGAGACATTACAGCAGTAAATTTTTATTGCAAAATCAGCTCGTTGGTTGTCTGGCATACTAATAATAGTTTTTAATACCAACAGATCTCTTAATTTTTGCCCTCATCAGGAGAATTCATGACTACAGTAGACGAAGCGATCAGAGGAATGATTGCGACTAAAAAAGTTGACACCGGTAAAGTTCAAGGCCTAAGTCGGCAAATTATTGCTGAAACCAATAATATTTTGACTGGTGTGTTGCTGAATTTTGAAGACTTACCAGGCTTAACTCTCTCTAGTGAAGCCTTCCTAAACTACTTCTTGCAGTCTGGCCCTAAAGAATCGCTGAGATCTGTTCTACGTCAAGGCTTTAGTAAAAAGCCCGGGCTGCGGATGAAAATCAATTCGGCTTATCGCACAGTGGCACAGCAGCACATTCTACGACAAATTTATGAGCGCGGCCACCGAGATTTGATCCCACTGGCAGCCAGACCGGGTAGAAGTAACCACGAAGACGGACTGGCGATCGATGTAGATAATTATGGTGACTGGAAAACCTTACTGCTCAACAATGGCTGGGAATGGCAAGGTGAAAGCGACCCAGTGCATTTTTACCATGACAGCGGTCGTGATGATATCGGCGATTTGGGAGTTAAGGCTTTCCAACGGTTATGGAATCGCTATAACCCCAATGACCAGATGACTGTAGATGGTGGTTTTGGTGAACAGACTGCCGTCAGAATGAATAAATCGCCGATCGATGGTTTTGTGACCACTCGCATTTTTACAGTAGGCTCAACGGGTGAAGTGGTCAAGCGGATTCAGCAAGCTCTGACTAATGCGGGCTTTCCGG
>JAYUSV010000386.1:0-4253 GCA_043755495.1 Synechococcales cyanobacterium | reverse complement strand
TTGGCGGCGTCGCGCTGCCAAGCCAAGGCATCGGCGATGTTGAGTTTGACCAGGTCCAGCAACGCCGTTCCGCGCGCCGCCCACTCTGCGGCAAGGCTATGTAACGTTCCTACTTTTTGGCCTACTTCTGGTTTGTAAGCTAATCTTTGCCTAGTATGCAAGATGGTGTACCGCACCAACCCAGTAAGATCTCTAGCACATTACTCCGCTACGTCATCCCGTAGCAATTTATATAATCCTTTATTCAAACAAGGCAGACAACACATGAAATTTTCTTGGCGCATAGCCCTGTTGTGGTCGATTCCACTTCTGGTCATCGGTTTCTTTCTTTGGCAGGGTGTCGCGCCCAGCTTTACGGGTGAAGTAGGCAAAAACACAGCCAGTGCCCGGATGACCTATGGTCGTTTTCTGGAATATTTGGATACCAACCGGGTAGTAAGCGTAGATCTTTATGATGGTGGCAAAACGGCGATCGTTCAAGCCACTGACCCTGACCTAGAAAATCGCATTCAGCGCCTGCGGGTAGACTTGCCAACTAATGCTCCAGAGCTAGTTACTCGTTTGCGCAACACCACCAAAATTCAGTTTGACAGCCACCCTGCCCGCAACGACGGCGCAATCTGGGGCTTCTTGGGTAACTTATTGTTCCCCGTATTACTAGTTAGCGGTTTGTTCTTACTGTTCCGTCGCTCCAACAACATGCCTGGTGGTCCTGGCCAAGCTATGAGCTTTGGTAAATCAAAAGCCAAGTTCCAAATGGATGCCAAAACCGGCGTCATGTTCGATGACGTTGCTGGTATTGATGAAGCCAAAGAAGAACTGCAAGAAGTTGTTACCTTCCTGAAGCAGCCCGAGAAATTTACGGCTGTTGGGGCAAAAATTCCCAAAGGCGTACTGTTAATTGGTCCTCCAGGAACTGGTAAAACCATGCTGGCTAAGGCGATTGCTGGGGAAGCTGGCGTACCTTTCTTTTCTATCTCTGGTTCAGAATTTGTAGAAATGTTTGTGGGTGTGGGTGCTTCCCGTGTCCGTGACCTATTCAAAAAAGCCAAAGAAAATGCTCCTTGCCTAATCTTTATCGATGAAATCGATGCAGTTGGTCGCCAGCGCGGTTCGGGTATCGGTGGTGGTAACGATGAGCGGGAACAGACTCTGAACCAAATGCTCACCGAGATGGATGGTTTTGAAGGCAACACTGGCATCATCGTAATTGCGGCTACTAACCGCCCAGATGTCTTGGATTCTGCCTTGTTACGTCCCGGTCGCTTTGATCGCCAAGTGCAAGTAGATACCCCCGATATTGCCGGTCGCTTAGAAGTTCTGAAAGTTCATGCCCGCAACAAAAAACTAGGTGAAGATATTTCCTTAGAAGTAATTGCCCGTCGGACTCCTGGCTTTAGTGGTGCTGACTTGGCTAACTTACTGAACGAAGCAGCGATCTTAACTGCTCGTCGCCGCAAAGATGCTACAACCATGTTAGAAATCGACGATGCAGTCGATCGAGTAGTAGCTGGCATGGAAGGCACGCCGTTAATTGATGGTAAGAGCAAGCGTCTGATCGCCTATCACGAAATTGGTCACGCCATTGTGGGTACCTTGCTCAAAGAGCACGACCCTGTCCAGAAAGTTACTTTGATTCCGCGCGGTCAAGCCTTGGGTCTAACCTGGTTTACCCCCGATGAAGATCAGATGTTAGTTTCTCGCTCCCAGCTTCGCGCTCGGATTTCCGGTGCTTTGGGTGGTAGAGCTGCCGAAGAAGTTGTCTTTGGTGACTCCGAAGTTACTACCGGAGCCGGTGGCGACTTGCAGCAGGTTACTTCTATGGCACGTCAGATGGTTACACGCTTTGGCATGTCTACCTTAGGGCCGTTGTCTTTAGAAAGTCAGTCTGGCGAAGTATTCTTGGGCGGTGGCTGGAGCAGTCGATCGGAGTATTCTGACGAGATTGCTGCTCAAATTGACCAGCAAGTGCGGGTAATTGTGGCCGAGTGTCACCTAGAAGCCCTGCGGATTATGAATGAGAACCGGGTGGTCGTCGATCGGCTAGTAGATTTGTTGATTGAAAAAGAAACGATCGATGGGGAAGAACTGCGCCAAATCGTTGCAGAGTACACGGTAGTCCCCGAAAAAGATCGGTTTGCACCGGCGATCTAACACCGCAAAAAATATTAATAAAAGCTGCTCTGGTTTTCAGGGGCAGCTTTTATTTGATTTTCAGCTTTTTTGCCATGTTCATCTTTTCTCGATCGGCAGTATCCTATGCAAAGGGACTATCAAGGTAAATGCTTTGATCACCTCCTGTAAAACTTTCTAACCAGACTTATGATTGCTCCTGTAAATGTACCGCCTTCACAACTGCAAATAATTCAGAGTCCTTCGCTGGAAAAGTCCCCCAGCAGTGCTCCCGATCTTAACGCTACTCCCAGCTTAAAGAAAAAAATTCAGCCCATACTACAAATAGCTCAAGCAACCACTCTCAATCAAGCTGTGCTAGCAGTCGAGCCACAAAATAGCACTACCTCTCAAGATTCTGGGATGGAAGCTCAGACCCAATTTCCTAAAGCCCGGATATCACCATCCCCATTAGTTAAACCCAAAGAGCTACCCAAATCAGGTCAACTCGATCCCAACCTTCAGCCTTTAAATCCAGACGCTCAGCCCCAAAATCCTGATCTGTTGTTGCCAAAGTTGCAGTCTCCCGAGGTTAAACCCGAATCTAAGGAACAGCAAAAACCTGAAGCTAACCCCTTGAGTCCAGATGCTCAAGAACAACTGAAACCCGAGCAAAGAATGCCAGAATCTCAGCCAGCAGAGGATCCTGAAACAAAACAAAACTCCAAGCCAGCTCCACCGCCACTCCCTAGTGAAATATTTCCTGCTCCTTCACAACAGCCCCAAAGCCCTTTACCCAGCGGCCCACCATCGACAGAACCGGGTAATTATACTGGCCCTGGTGGAGTTTACTTCAACCAAAACTATATTGCTCCAGCGGTGTCTTTCGGTAGAGATACTTTGATTGGTGCAACCTCACGGTTTGGGATTGGTAAGAATTTTTCGGTACGTCCTAGCTTGTTCTTAGGTAATACTGCCCGCATCGCCGTACCTCTAACCTACGATTTTGGTTTCAATGAGAATGAGCAGTTTGAGAAAAATCCACTGGTAGTCTTCCATGCTGGTGCCGGTCTAGACTATTCCAGCCGGAGCGGTTCTAACACTAGTACCCTAAATCCCTTGGTAGTATTTGGTGCCGATGTTTACTTAGGTGATGGTGCTTCGGTGCTGTTACAAATTGGCAATACTTTCAATTCAGACTTTGTCGCTGTTGCTGGCGTTGGCTTGCAGTTCTAACCAGGCTCTGTATAAGTCTGGTCTTTTGGTTTTCGTCCGGTGGAGCTGTTGTTCGTAGCGCCACTGGGCGATTTTTTGATGGTTGCCAGAAAGCAAAACTGCTGGTACTTCTAAGTTCCGAAATAATGGGGGACGAGTGTAGTGAGGATAATCGAGTAGGCCACTCTCAAAACTATCTTGCTTTAAGGACTCCACCTTACCCACTGTGCCTGGAATCAGGCGAGTTACGCCATTAATAATAGTCAATGCCGGAATTTCTCCACAGGTCAACACAAAGTCACCGAGGGAAATCTCTCGATCAACCGCGCTCATTACTCGTTCATCGATCCCTTCGTAATGACCACAAATAATTACTAGCTGCTCATAATTTTCTACTAGGTTCCAAAACAGCGGCTGACTCATGGTTTCCCCTTGGGGACTCATCATTAGTATCAATCGCTTGGGCAAAACTGGTAAAGATTCTAATGCGGCAAAAATCGGCTCTGGTTTAATCACCATGCCCACTCCACCGCCATAGGATTCATCGTCGACTTTGTGATGTCGATCGAAAGTAAAATCGCGGGGATTACAGAGATTAACCGTGGTTAGCTCTTTGGCGATCGCCTTACCCAGCAGCCCCGAAGATAAGGGCGAGGTGAAAAAATCGGGGAATAGAGTAATGATGTCAAAACGCACAAGAAAATAAGTTAAAACCACTGCCCCATTGTAATGGCTGGGGGCAGTCCAGAGAGATCGATTAACTCTGCTCTGAAAACGCCCATTCGATGATAATCTGTTAAGAGCATTTCAAAATGTTAAGACTTTTCTCTATATTCGTAATACACCTTAAATAAATCGCACATGGCTACCACCGCAGCAACAACCAAAGTGGGACGGATTACCCAGATCATCGGTCCCGTAATCGA
>JAYUSV010000385.1:0-13791 GCA_043755495.1 Synechococcales cyanobacterium | reverse complement strand
CCTTTATTAACAGCATTTCTACCATGGACAAACCGCTTGGCACCGTCATTCAAGGCTCTCTCACCGGAGGATTAGATGTCAAACTTTACCCCGGCATTTCGGTTGAAGATATGCGCGTCGGCAAATTTTTGGTAGTCCATGGCCACAAGTATGACTTCTTTTGCCTGCTTACCGATGTAAGTTTAGGCACTACCAGCGATCGAATTTTAGTCCACCCTCCCGACCCCCACGATGACTTTTTGCAAGCCGTCCTCTCGGGCAGTACCACCTATAGCACCGTAAATTTGGCACCAATGCTGATGCTATTGCGAGTAGTAGAAGCGGCCACCAAAAAGAAAAAGAGCAAAGTTGTGGGCATCGATGACGAGCTACAAGCCGTGTTGGCTTCTTATCAGGCCAACAGCAGTGCAGAACTAGAGCTACTGCCAGTCAAAACCATTCCCAGTCACTTCAGCCAGGTCTTTGATGCCAGCGAACAAAACTTCCGCCAAATCTTTGGCTGGGAGGACGACCCCCATCGCTGCAATTTCTCGATCGGGCAGCCGTTAGATGTAGATGTGCCGGTATGTCTCAACCTGCATCGCTTTGTCGAACGCAGTAACGGCATTTTTGGTAAATCGGGAACTGGTAAATCTTTTCTCACCCGCCTATTGTTAGCCGGAGTAATTCGCAAAAAAGCAGCAGTGAATTTAATCTTCGATATGCATTCCGAATACGGCTGGGAAGCAGTCTCTGAAGGTAAAAATAGTGCCACGGTCAAAGGTCTGCGTCAGCTATTTCCTCACGATGTAGTTGTCTACACTTTAGATCCAGAATCTAGTCGGCGGCGGGGTATTCGGGATGCCCAAGAGCTATTTTTGAACTACGACCAGATCGAAGTCGAAGATATTCGGCTAGTTGGCAGAGAATTAGATCTATCAGAAGCCAGCATCGACAATGCCAATATTCTCTATGGGGAATTCCACGATCGCTGGATTTCGGAGCTGTTGGATATGACCAACGAAGATATCAAAATGTTCTGCGAAGAAAAGCGCGGCAACATGAGTTCGATTATGGCTTTACAGCGGAAGCTATTGCGCTTGCAGAAGCTGAAGTATATGAAGCCCAGCAGTCGCCAAAACTTCATTGAGCAGATGTTGAAAAACATTGATGCTGGTAAAAGCATTGTGATTGAGTTTGGCAATCAGACCGACATGCTTTCTTATATGCTGGTGACAAATATGATCACCCGCCGCATTCATGAGCGCTATGTAGAAAAAGCCGAGCGATATTTGCAAAGCAAGAACCAGGCTGATAAACCCCAGCAGTTAATGATCGTAATTGAAGAAGCTCACCGCTTTTTAGATCCAGCAGTGGCTAAGAGCACTATTTTTGGCACGATCGCCCGCGAAATGCGCAAATATTTTGTGACTCTGCTGGTGATTGATCAACGGCCTTCAGGAATCGATCGAGAGATCATGTCTCAAATTGGTACCCGAATTACGGCGCTGATTAATGATGAAAAAGATATTGATGCAATTTTTACTGGAGTTTCGGGTGGTCAGGGGCTGCGATCGGTATTGGCAAAGCTAGATTCTAAGCAGCAGGCTCTGGTGTTAGGTCATGCAGTGCCCATGCCGGTGGTGGTACGCACACGGCCATACGATCGACAGTTTTATGAAGAGATTGGCTGTGATAGTTGGTCTGACAAGACTGATGATGAGGTGTTTGAAAAAGCCCGGTTAGCTACGATCGATCTAGGTTTTTAAGGCACAATAGAGAGTAAATCTTGCAAAATACCGTGAGTACCCATGACCACATTTAGTACCATCAAGCTAGATAATTGGCGACAGTTTGACCATGTTGAAATAGATCTACGATCTCAGACAACCATTCTAACTGGTCCAAATGGCTGTGGCAAAACAACCATTCTCAATATTTTAAGTAAACACTTTGGCTGGAATGTTAATTTCACGGCTACTCCCTATAATAATAAAAAAAATGAGAAGCTTTTTAGCGATTTTCAAAATAATAAAGAGCTGGAACTGACAAACGTCCAAATCAGCTCATTTGGAATTGGTAAAATAGTTTATGATGACAGCACCGTCTGCAATATTTTGGCTCCTATTAGTAGCTCTAATCCTCAATATCAAATGCAGTTGCCACTACATGGTGAGCACATGGTTGGGAGACAAAAAGCCGTTAGGGGAATTCATATTCCTTCACACCGTCCAGCCACTACTTTTCAGCAGATTAATCAAATCCCTACAAACCCTAAAACAAAACAACAGCAGTCTCAAGATTTTCAGCAGCTACTACTACAAACTTATGGCTCTGCTAATGTTCAGAATCCAGGACTAGTTTTAAAAGAATCATTGATTTCGATGGCATTGTTTGGCTATGGCAACCAAGCCGTAAGTGAAAATCGAGGATTGATGGATTTATATGAAAGTTTTCAGGAAAAGTTAAGAATTTTGTTACCTAGTTCTATTGGCTTTCAAAAACTGGAAGTAAGAATGCCAGAAGTTATTTTGGCCACAGATACCGGTGATTTTACTTTGGATTCAATGTCTGGTGGGGTTAATTCAATTTTTGCTATGACCTGGCAAATTCATATGTATGGCGAAGAAGGTGAAGACTGTACTGTCATTATTGATGAACCTGAAAATCATTTACACCCAAGCATGCAAAGGGCTTTGCTACCAAATTTAGCTACTGCTTTTCCGGAATATCATTTCATTGTTGCCACACATAGTCCATTTATTGTAACTTCAAATCCAGATGCAAAGATTTATGCTTTACTATATGATCATAACCAAAAAGTTATTTCTCGTGAAATTGATAGTTCCAATTTGGCAGCTTCTCCAGAAGAAGTCCTAAGAGAAATATTAGATATGCCCTCTACTCTGCCAATTTGGGTGGAGCGTAAGATCTCTGAAGTCCTGACTAAACACGAATCAAATCCTGATGAAAAAGAAAAAGTTACAGCAATCTACAAAGATTTACAGGATGCAAAAGTAGCTTCTTTTCTTAAAGACTACCATGTGAAGAATTAAGGAGGACTATTTTAGTGCGATGTCTAGAAAAATTGAGCTGTCCTGCTGTGCTGATGGAAAATCAACAAAATTGGCTCAAGAAATATTTAGAAGATAAAAATAATAATATTAATAAATTTCGTTACCGCCACCCGGATATCAAGGAGCAATTAAAAACTGAAACTGGTTGGAAATGTATTTATTGTGAAAGCAAGATTGGCCATAATACACCAGGAGATGTTGAACATAAGAATCCTTCTTCAAAAGCAATAGAGTTGCATTTTGAGTGGAGAAATTTAACAATCTCCTGTACAGAGTGCAACAGAAGAAAAAACGATTATTTTGATAATGAAATCGGTTTCTTAGATCCATATAACGATGATATTGAAAGCATGATTGAGCATTTAGGGCCGTTAGTCACTTGGGTGAGCGGTAATCGCCAAGCAGAAATATCAATCAAGATACTGGAACTAAATACGCACAAGAGATTAGCACTGATTCTGAGAAAAGTTGAAAAGCTGAACGATTTTGTAAGTTTAATTGAAAGATGGAATCAAGAAGAGGGATTACTTAAGGATTTATTGTGGAAAGATATTGAGGATAGAGTCGATTATCTATCAGAGTTTTCTGGGATGTTGCTTAGTGTTTTGAAATTCAAAGGTTTGATGTAGTCGATTGATAATGATTTACCAGGAAAAGCCCATGTATTGTTTGACTGTATTCTATCGGATCTCCGGTGGATGACCACTTTATCTGGTGTCACCAATACAAGAAACAACTTCTTAGGCAACCATTTTAGGGTCTACCACAAGAAATCCGAAAGAGCCATCGCAACAAGTATGATTGCCACTATAAATCATGCGGTTTTGATAAATCGGACTAACTCTCGAGCCTGCTCTAAGAACTTACCATCTACCGTGATTTGAGAAATTGCCTGCTTGGTCTCCTGACTTATCCGCTGATGATCCAAATCGTTGATAGCTTTTAACTCCGAGATCGATGCCGATACTTTGGCTAATTCTTCTTGCATACCTTCCCAGCGATAATCTTGCTGATTGATCCAAGAATTTTCCTCACCCCTATTTAAAAATTTTAGCTGCGATTCAATATGAGTAAGTTGATCTCGTAATTCATTAATATCATTGCGCGGATAGGTAAACTGTTGTTTCATGGCCCCCAACCGATCGGCCAAATATTCATAAGTACTCACCGCTGGTCGCAACAGAGTGAGCAGCAGCACCGCCACCGAACCCCAATAGCCCAAGCTGGTCACGCCAGTAATTGCTAGCCAGTATAGCCCGATCGCCGTCACAAAATGCAAACCGATCGCCACCACCAAAGCCTTCTTGGCAATACCCTGGGCATACTGCATCTGCTGGGGATCTACCGTGATGCCCTGCTCCCGTGAATCATTGCCCGTCTGCGCCACTGCCTTTGCTGAAAAATAAATATTCCAGGGCACCGTAACAATCAACACCGCCCATTCAAAAATACCCAGGCCGATTGACCAATCTAACAGGCTCCCTGTGGGAATTTGGAACCAATTTAGCAGGGCAAAAGCGATCAGTGCCACGAAAATAAAGCCAGAATTAAAAACTGCAATGCTACCGTACATAACGAATTCTCCAATCTAAGAATGAAATTTTAACTATCAAATCGCCATTGCTGACTTAGCACCTAATAAGTGGCGCAAAAAACTATTGCTCAACTCTGGCTGCCAAGCCTTGAGCTGCACCATAATCCGAGTAAAAGTGAAAGCTAACTCAATCCCATGGACTAGCCTTTGATCCAGTTATCTACTGGCAGATAGGTGATGCCACCCATAGTGGCGGCAATAGAGACAGCAAAGGAAACCCAGGTTTGGGCAATCCAAGCGTTACTGTGACCAGCGGTGTTGCCGTTATTCATGTAGAACCTCTTAATTTGCGAATGCTTGTTGGTTGATATTGACATTCTGGCAGGGGCTTAGATGTAGCCACAATGAGCGATACCAAGGAACAACTAGTGATCGGTAGCAAGGTGAAGTAGGGTGATGCTCTTTTTTCTAAGCTTATACGATCAGCGATTTTGCTGGCCGGATTGCTGCTGTTCCCGGTTAGGATAAAGGTTGCGACCTTCCCACATTTTTCCTGCCATGAAGTTTCTTTGCCAGCAAGCCGATCTTAGCTCCAGTCTTTCGTTGGTGAGTCGTGCAGTCTCGGGTAAACCCAGCCTGCCAATTTTGACCAATATCAAGCTGGTAGCCACCGCTGGGCGAGTGCAGTTGACCGGGTTTGATCTGAGTTTAGGTATCCAGACTAGCTTTGGCGCAGAGGTGAGTGAAGCTGGTGAAATAGCGCTGCCTGCTAAATTGTTGAATGATATTGTCTCTCGGTTGCCCAGCGGCGAAATGTCGATCGAACGAAATGATGCTCAAAATGGCGACGGCATAGTAGTAACAGTAAAATCTAAGACCGGCACTTACCAGGTAAGGGGCATGGATGCCACCGAGTTTCCAGAGTTGCCAGAACCCGAAGATGGCGAAATTCAGCATTTGCCGATCGCCGCTTTGATTGACGGTTTGCGGGGGGCGTTGATTGCTTGCAGCCAAGATGAAACCAAGCCGATTTTGACTGGGGTGAATTTTAAGTTAGAAGCCGAGAAGCTAGAGTTTGCGGCTACTGATGGCCACCGTTTGGGGGTGGTGGAGACTTTTTTAGAGGCTGAACAGGGTGTAGAGAGCGCTTTGGAGTTGACGGTGCCTGCGCGGGCTTTGCGGGAGCTAGAAAAAATGTTGGGGGGTAAGCAAGCGATCGAGAAGATTAGCTTTAGTTTGGGTGAGGGACAGGCAGTGTTTGCTTGGGAAACTGCCCATGGTCAGCAGCAGTTGATTACCCGGACGATCGAGGGCAATTATCCCGATTATCGAGCGTTGATTCCGAGTAGTTTTGGTAAGCAGGTGACAATCGATCGGAAGCAGTTGGTATCGGCGCTGGAGCGAATTGCAGTATTGGCAGATCAGCACAATAATCTGGTGAAGTTCACGATTAGCAATGAGCACCAATCGTTAGATCTTTCGGTGGAGGCACAAGATATTGGCAGTGGCCGAGAATCTTTGACTGCTCAGGTTTCGGGTGATGATATTGAGATTGCTTTTAATGTGCGCTATTTGTTGGATGGCTTGAAAAATATTAATGCTCAGGATGTAGCGATTAATCTCAATGGGGTTCTGGAGCAGGTGGTGTTTTCACCAGTTGGTGGTGTTAAGACTATTTATTTGGTGATGCCGGTGCAGATTCGGAATTAGTCTTTGATAGCTAAGTT
Source organism: Synechococcales cyanobacterium (assembly GCA_043755495.1). Classification (GTDB taxonomy): domain Bacteria; phylum Cyanobacteriota; class Cyanobacteriia; order Cyanobacteriales; family Chamaesiphonaceae; genus JAAFHZ01. Next base: position 7,474 of record JAYUSV010000385.1, on the reverse strand, counting down.
GTCAGAAACAGTGTAATTCATTACATTTATGTACTTAAAATATTCTTTCAACAAATCTAATAAAATTCTGTAAATTTTTGTGATAATAAAGCCATAGACTATAATCCTGCTCACAGGGTCGTAATGACTCCTGATCAACCCTCTATTTACTGGTGTGTCATGGGGCGAAAAATTGTTAGATCGGTCATCTTGTTTGCGATGGCGATCTGCTTAGTACTGGGAACTCCAGCCTTCGCACAGAAGAAAATGCTGTCGGTCACATATCCCCCGGCCAAGCACACAACCAGGGCAGATAAAGTATTTTTTATCGGCACGGCCCCAGTTCCTGCCCCAGTCACAATTAATGGTGTGGTGATCGATCGCAGCAAAACCGGTAACTTCGCCCCCACCCTGCCGCTCAAAGAAGGCGAAAACGACTTTAGCATTCGCTATCAAAACGAAGAAGTAAAAATTAAAGTAACCCGTGAACCGAAAGTAGCCGCTGCACCCACCACTGGCTTCCGAGAAGAAGGCTTTGAACCCAGAGGGAACATCAGCGCCATGACCGGCGATACTCTTTGTTTTGGTGCCACCGCCCCCGAAAACTCCAAAGTGTCAGTAGATATTAAAGGTGGCGGAACCATTCCGCTGCAATCTCAAAACCCTCAAATAGTTTTACCCGCCAACAACGCCGCTTTAAATGATGGTGGCGAACCTCAGGCTTTGTACGGAGCTGGCAGATACTTGGGCTGCGCGATCGCCAAGGCTACCGGCATTGTTGGCCCTGCTACCTACCGCCTAGAAGCCAAAGATCCCACCACCGCCAAACTGGCTTCGCCTGTTTCGGTACCGGCTCCCAGCAAAATCGAAATCTTATCTCCAGTTAACTTAGATATCGCCGAGGTTATCACCGATAAGGCCGTTGCTCGCACCGGTCCCAATAGCAATTTCAGCCGTGTCACTCCTTTGTCGAAAGGTATTAAGGCCACTGTAGTTGGCAGGCAAGACGGCGACAACAATGGCAAAATTATTAACTGGGTGCGTTTAGATTACGGTGCTTGGGTGAATTCCAGTGACTTAAAGATTACCAGCGGTAAAGCCGTACCGCCAAAATCGATTATTCGCAGCGTGCGCAGCCAAAAGCGTGATGGTCATACCGATGTGATGTTTCCGTTAGAAGTGGCTGTGCCGATATCGATCGAGCAAACCGATCGCACTCTCAAGCTCACCTTGTATAACACCACTGCTCAAACCGATATTGTGAGGCTGGGCAGCGATCCAGCAATCGATCGAGTAGATTGGCAGCCCTTGCCACCCCATCAGGTGGAATACACCTTTACTTTTAAATCTAAACAGCAATGGGGTTATAAATACCGTTACGACGGTACCACTTTTGTGTTGTCGTTCCGTCACCCGCCCAAGCTGGCGCTGCAATCTAAAAAGCCCCTCACCGGAACCAAGATTTTGATTGATCCCGGTCATGGTGGCACCGATTCTGGAGCAATCGGTGCCAGTGGTTATACCGAGAAGGAAGCGACCCTATTTGCCTCTAAGCTACTAGCTAATGAGTTGGTAGCGAGAGGAGCCACCGTCTACCTGACCCGCGAAACCGATAAAGCAGTTTCTTTAGACGATCGCCGAGCATTGGTGGACAAAATTGAACCAACTATATCTCTCTCGGTACATTACAACTCCTTGCCCGATGGCGGTCAGCCCGATAAGGTCAAAGGCTTCTCGACCTATTGGTATCATGCCCAGGCTCAAGGCTTAGCCAATTTTTTACACACCTATGTCACCCAATACGGTGGTCGCCCCCAGTATGGCGTAACTTGGGATAACCTGGCCTTGGCCAGACCAGCCGAAGCTCCCTCGGTGCTGCTAGAACTAGGCTTTATTAGCAATCCAGAAGAGTTTGAATGGATCACCAACTCTAATGCCCAACAACAAATGGCTAAAACCCTTGCTAGTGGCGTGACTCAGTGGTTTAGCACCATGAACTAGCAAAAAAATAAGCTAAACTAGACCCTGATTAGCATCTTAACTCCGCCCCATCTCACCAGGAGATTGTAGCTTTGGACGAACTACGCACCGCCCTTGAATTAGCGACCGATGATGAGCTACAACAGCTCACCCGGATTTTGTTCTGTCGCAAATTTAATCCTCTCGATTACATGGGCACTCCTGAACCTTTAGATATTCAGAGTCAGGAGCGGGTGGAATGGATGGATTCGATCGAACAGCGTTTTCGCCATCTCGCCGCTGATGGTTTGACCGTTTTACAGGGTCGCACTCAAGAAGTCACCTACCGCCAAACCATCATTCAAGTCTGCCGCTACCTCAAGATCCCCTATTCTAAAAAGCTCAGCACCGAAGACCTCGAAGCCGAATTGTTTGTGCATTTGATGGGCAAAGCTTACAAAGAACTCCCTAGCACCGAACAAGCGGCAATTACGATCAAGATCCAAAAATCCCTCAGCACCTCTAATTTAACTAAGCCTTTACCTGTCCATATTCAGCATGACCCGATGAAACTGTTCCTCACTGGCAGCAGCGCTCTGGTGGTTAGTTCGGTGATTCAGCCGGTGGTATTGCAACAAATCGCTCGTCAGTTTGCGATTCATTTGGCTACTTATCAGATTACTCAGCAAGCCCTAGTTAAAGGCGGTATCGCCACAGCCGGTCAAGTTCAAGCTTATATGACAATGCAGTTAGCTAAGCGCGGTATGGTTACAGCAGCGGCTAGTCAGGGAGTAGTAAGAGGAATGTTTGCTTTCTTGGGACCAGCCATGTGGGGCTGGTTTTTTGCTGATCTGGGCTGGCGAGCAATTTCTACTAACTACGGACGCATTATTCCCGCGATCTTAGCCTTGGCACAGATTAGGTTAATTCGCGGCAGCTATTTAGATTCTGAATCCTACTGGGAAATTGCCTAGTTAGATTGACCCTGATTATGAAAGACAGAAACTCTTTACTGGATTGATCTTTCAGAAATGTTGGATTACCTCATGAGATTGGTCAGTCTATAAGTAGCAGCAAATCTGTTCTGATTCCTGATTGTCAACAAGCTTGTATTATTTCTATGTATAGTAAACTTTACACAGGGCTTAAAATTTTTACAGTTGGATAGTTTATTCGTTAATTTGGGTATCTTTAGTTCAAGAGATAACCTTTTAAGCAAAGCTAATAAAAACTGTCGCTCTACCAGTGTGTACACGTCCATCAAAAAGATTTCAAGCTCGTGAGAGCATAGTATCTTTCATGGACATGGAAAAAATTAGGCTGATTTATAAGTAAAGGCATTTAGTAGGTTATAATTATTTAGAGAAAGTGCTTCGGGTAAGAGGTAGTATTATATGAATTTATTTACAGTTGGCCATTCTAATTATGGAATAGAAACATTTGTCTCTCTACTAAAAAAGCATGAGATAAATGCTATCGCTGATGTAAGGTCTCATCCATATAGTCGTTTCTTGCCGCACTTCAATCGTACTCTACTACATCAAGCCTTGGCCAAAGAAAATATTTATTATGTTTTTTTAGGGAAAGAGCTAGGTGCAAGATCTAATGATTTGCAATGCTATATTGATGGCAAGGCTATATATGAAAAAATCGCACTGACAGATCAATTTCAAGAAGGAGTTCAAAGAGTTTTAAAAGGTTTGCAGAAGCATAGGATTGCGCTTGTGTGCGCGGAAAAAGATCCACTTACTTGCCACAGAGCAATTCTGGTTTGTCAGCACCTACGAAATTTTGATCTACGCATCAATCATATTTTGAAAAATGGTGAGTTGGAATCCCATGATCATTTAGAGGAAAGAATGCTGACTAAGCATGGCTTTGATAAATCAACGGACAAGAAAGAAGGGCAGTTGCAACTTTCTTTTTTTGAAAAGCCGGAAAATATTTCATCAATAGAAAAAGAGAATCTTGAAAAAGCATATAAACTTCAAGGATATGAGATCGCTTACATAGACAATAATCATAGTAGAAAACATGAAAGAGCAGATAAATCTATTCACGATCGGCTTTACACAGAAAAACGCCCAGAGATTCTTTGAAAGCCTTAAAGACTCAGGTGTAAAGAGAGTCATTGATACTCGATTAAATAATATTTCTCAACTAGCTGGATTTACAAAAAAAACTGATTTAGAGTACTTCTTAAAGATGATCAATAATATTGATTATGTTCATATTACTGATTTGGCTCCAACTAAAGATATTCTTAATGAGTACAAAAAGAATAAAGGAGATTGGGCAGTATATGAAAAAAATTTTTTACAGCTTGTTGCTAGTCGGGAAATAGAGAGAACAATATCCCCGGACTTAATAGATGGTGCTTGTCTGCTTTGTAGTGAGTTAACACCTCATAACTGCCATCGTCGTCTAGTCGCTGAATATTTAAATGATAAATGGGGAAACATAAAGGTATGTCATCTCTGAAAATGCAAAATATATGATATCTACAGAACAAATAATCTGTCTTTCTAATTCTCTCAAGATAAACGAAAGATGCGTTGCTGGAATTGCCCTTACCACGGGAAAATGGGTTCGTCCGGTAAGTGCCCTCTATCCTGAAAATGGCAGCGTCCCACAATCAGTTCGACTCATTGAAGGAAAAGAACCAGAACTATTGGATATTCTGGAAATCCCTCTAGATAAAGTTGGACAAGATTTTGGGTTTGCATGTGAAAATCTGACAATTTTGGATGGCGAATGGAAAATTTTAGGCAAGGTAAATCCAAGCGATTTGATTAAGTATTGTACCAACTCTTCAACTGTGCTTCACAATTCCTCTAAATATGTCAATCCTTCCTATTTGCAATCACTACCTCTTCATGAGCGTCATACATTGCAACTTGTTCAAACTAATTGTTTTTCTGTTGTGAAAAATAACGGATGGCGAGGCACGATTAGTAGTGGCCACTCTTTGACTAATGCAAAAATCACTGATCCAGTTTTTATTGAAAAGTTGGAAACAGGCTATCAGCCAACAGGAAGCTGTCTATTAACGGTTAGTCTTTCAATGCCTTATGCACCTTGCCAGGATTGGGAAGGTGAGTCCCCTTGTTGGAAATTAATTGCAGGAGTAATTGAATTTTGAGACATTTATTTTCTGTTGAAATTAGAAGGAAAAATTATTTATGGTGTGTTAGGGAGAGACATCATGCAGGAATCAACTGTTTATCGATCGATTCAAAGAGACGCTCAAAAAGAGAACTCAAGATCAATCGCTCTCAACCTCTTACGTGGCGGCGTAGATACAAATCTTATCGCATCCTCAACTGGTCTATCACCCGAAGAAGTCCAACAGCTTCAGCAGCAGCTCAATAGCGAACCACCACAGAGCTGAATATCGCGCACAATCTCATCTTTTCTGAATCTTAGCAAGTTTGGCATGTTAAACTTAGCTAAGTTTAGCTAGGTATACAAACATGAAAGTCGTCAACATCCATGAAGCTAAAACTACACTTTCCCAGCTACTCGAATCTGTTCTCGCTGGCGAAGATGTTGTGATCAGCAAGGCCGGGACTCCTCTTGCCCGACTTATTCCCTATCATACCGAGAAAAAACCTCGCTCCCCCGGCATCTGGAAAGGTAAAGTCACTATGGCCGATGACTTTGATGATCCTTTACCTCCAGAAATTTTGAATGGTTTTTTGGGAATTGATGAATGAAGCTGCTTATTGATACTCATATCCTCATTTGGTGGCTGGGTGATGACTCTAAACTCTCAGTACCAGAAAAAGATCTGATTGCCAACCCCGATAATATGGTTTTCGTGAGCGCCGCTGCCTGCTGGGAAATTACTGTCAAAAAAATGATTGGCAAACTTGATGCACCCGATGATTTACCCGCAGCACTAGCCGCTAATGACTTTATTGAGTTGCCCATTACCATTCAGCACACCCAGGCTCTTTATCAACTTCCTCCGCACCATAATGATCCGTTCGATCGAATCATGATTGCTCAAGCTTTTGATGAAGGCTTGGCTTTTGTGACTAGAGACTCAAAAATTCACCTTTATTCGGTTCTCTCCTTCTTGCCTTAATTTTCAAAAGTCTATGACATTAAAACAACCATCTGGCTCCTCTGACATGCAACAGATCACGGAGCAGGTCAATGGAACTCTGTATCTAGTTGGCACCCCGATCGGCAACCTGGAAGATATCACCATGCGGGCATTACGGATCTTAAAAGAAGTGGATTTAATTGCGGCTGAAGATACTCGCCATACCGGGAAACTATTGCATTATTTTCAGATCAAAACTCCCCAAATTAGCTGCCATGAACATAACGAGCAGCAAAAGATTCCAGAGATTTTAGAGAAACTGCAAAGCGGTAAATCGATCGCCCTAGTAACCGATGCCGGAATGCCCGGAATTTCTGATCCGGGCTATGTTTTGGTGGCAGCCTGTGTTGCAGCCGGTGCTTCTGTTATCCCGATTCCCGGTGTCACTGCTCTGATTACTGGTTTAAGCGCCTCTGGTTTAGATACTAGCCGCTTCGTGTTTGAAGGATTTTTACCGGCTAAAGGCGAAGTGCGACAGGCGCAATTACAGGCATTAAAAGCCGAAGTACGCACCACCATTTTTTATGAATCTCCCCATCGCATCGTCAAAACCTTGGCAGATTTGGGAGAAGCTTGTGGAGTCGATCGACAGATAGTCTTGGCCCGCGAACTCACTAAAATGCATGAAGAGTTTTTGCGGGGCAGCATCGGCGAAGCGATCGAACTCTACAATCAGCGCGAACCCAAAGGTGAATACACGATCATATTAGCTGGCATTGTGCGGTCAGAAATTGTCTGGACAGATGAATCGATCATGGCTGAGCTATCACAGTTGTTGAAAAGTGGAGTGTCTCGATCGACTGCTAGTAAACAGCTATCAGAACTAACCGGTATTAATAAACGACATGTTTATCAATTATCGCTGTCGATCGATTCAGACTAGCTCCAGAGATTTCACTTAGGCCACTGATATAGATTAAATCAACCGAATATATGCCTTGAGGGCAAATAGACTTGAGCCATGTTAACCCCCAGTCAACAGATATGCTAAAATCTTCTCCATATTGCGAAATCTTAAAGCATACTTTTATTACACTTTATTTTTGGTGAATTATGGGACAGCGGACTAAGCTAGGTGACATTCTCAGACCATTGAACTCCGAATACGGCAAGGTAGTTCCAGGTTGGGGCACCACTCCAGTCATGGGCGTATTCATGGCCTTGTTCTTAGTATTTTTACTGATTATTCTTCAGATCTACAACTCCTCATTGGTTTTGGATGGCTTCTCCGTGAATTGGAGCGGTGGCAAGTAAGTTGGAAAATCGTCTTTGAGATCGATCGAAGACCAAACTTTAAGGCAGGAGCTTACCCTCCTGCTTTTTCATACCGCTTGTAAAAACTTGATCAATCTTACTCAATCAAAGAAAAGTCTGCGGTATACCTTTTAAGCAGTAATCAAAAGTGCTGTGATGCTTGGACTAAGC
>JAYUSV010000384.1:0-4270 GCA_043755495.1 Synechococcales cyanobacterium | reverse complement strand
CAGAGAGCAGCATTCACACCCAGGAAAATTTGGGGAACTAAGCCATCACCCAACATCCACACATGGGGTTCGTACACCATGTTCACCGCTAAGCAGGCAGAAGTGCCTAAGAGTAAGCCGATCGAAAACCGTTTACCGGTTTCATTGCTCCACAGTAAGGCTAACAGTACGGCGGGAATTAGCACGCTGGCAAACAAGGGATTCAAAATGTTATTACCAGCGACCGCGTTGCCCATTTCGGCCACCGAGCTACCCATCATTCGGAAAGGCGCTTGGGGTAAATCGAACATGTAGAAGCCGCGTAAAAAGAACAGGCCGCTGCTGCCAGTGATTAAACCAGTCGCCAAAGAAACCGAAGGGAATAAGTAGCGAACCAAGAAGGCAAACATGTAGGAACCCAGCACCATCAAGATCTTTGGTAACAGTGCCACGGCACCACCATCAAACCAGAAGCGCAGATTGAGGTAGCCGTTTTCGTGCAACCATCTAAAGAAATCGTTGAAAGAAATCTGACCACGAGCAGCCATCAGAACGGCGGCTCCGGCATCTAGTTGACCCGCTCCATAGTGATTCAAGGGATCCTCGGCGATTTGACGCACCGATTGCTGTAAGACTTGTTTTACGGCATCAGGATCTTTGACTCCGGCAGACATGATCATGGCGGCTACCCCAGCGACGTGAGGGGAAGCCATGCTGGTGCCCTGTAAACCAATTACCTGAGCTGCACCACCATCTGGATCAATGGTTTCTTGCCATATCCGGCTGCCATGGCCACCGCCCGGAGCTGCGATATCTACACCTGCGCCAAAGTTAGAAAACTCGGCTTTTTCGCCTTTGGCATCGAAGGCTGCTACACCAATTACATGGTTGTAGCGCGCAGGGTAAGAAGCAGAGCCTTGGTTTTCGTTGCCAGCGGCGGCCACGATTACTACGCCTTTGGCGTGAGCATAGTCGATCGCTTCTTTCATCAGCGCGCTTTCGCCGCCGCCACCCAAGCTCATATTAATCACATTGGCACCTTTATCGGCAGCAAACTTAATCGACTCGGCAATATCAGAGACCGTGCCACCACCCGCAGCCGAAAGTACCTTCAATGGCATGATTTTGGCTTGGTAAGCTACGCCTGCTACCCCGATCGAGTTGTTGGTAGATTGAGCTACGGAACCGGCAACGTGGGTGCCGTGACCGTTATCATCATCTGCTTCAGCCTTGTTATTGACAAAATCATAGCCTGCGACGAACTCAGTCTTGTCCATATCGGTGGTTTTGGTCACACCGGTATCGATCACCGCTACGGTGATGCCGGAGCCTTTGTTGGTTTCCCAGGCTTGCTCTACGTTGATGTTGTGCATGTGCCACTGCTTGTTATACAGGGGGTCGTTAGGGGCACCAGCCGTAGGACTGTATTCAGGCTCACTGACATCTTTCGATGGCGCTGGATCATTCAAACTATAAATATAGTTGGGTTCGATCGACTCTACATCCTTCAGTAATTCAGGGTTTTGGCTCTTGATTCTATCAAGGGTGGCCTTATTGCCCTTAAAGGTGTAGAGATGGTCGGATTCCGAGAACTTACTGTTGAGTTCTGGTGCCACGCCAAACTTGCTTTGCAACTGTTTGAGCTGGGATTCTATCTCACCCTTGGGCAAATCTTCACGGAAATCTACGGCGATCGAGTCGAACTCGCCCTTGGTGGCCAAGCCCTGGAAATTATAAAGGGCAAAGCCAATTCCAGTAACAAACAGGCAGCAAAGCAACAAAAGTCTACGCATGGCTACTATAGATAGATTACAATTCTTTCTCTATACCAGGATAGCCCAGGAATCGTGAATCGTCTTCCTGCGGAAAACCCTGCACCTTATTTGCCAACAATGAATCAATATTTTGCTACCGTTGCCAGAGGCTTAGAAGCTCTAGCTGCCCAAGAATTAACCGAATTAGGCGCACAGTTCACCGAGATTGGTTTCTGTGGGGTATTTTTTCAAGGAGATATTGCACTGCTCTACAAAGTTAACTTGTGGGCAAGGTTGCCTTTCAGGGTTTTGTTTGAGCTGACCCAGTTTCCTTGTGCCGATGGGGATGATTTGTTTGAGGGTCTGCAAAAGATTGATTGGTCGCAGTATCTCACCCCAGAGTTGACCTTAGCGGTGACTGTTACTGGCAAGACCGAGAAGCTAAACCATAGCCATTTCACGGCTGTCCAAGCCAAACGAGCGATCGTCGATCAGCAGCAAAAACAATTTGGCGCTCGATCGGATGTAGATACCGATAACCCGGCAGTGCGGGTCAATGTCCACATTCACCAAGAAGTTTGCACCGTCAGCTTAGATAGCTCTGGCAACAGTCTCCATCGCCGAGGCTATCGTGCGGCAGTGGGCGACGCACCGCTGAAAGAATCATTGGCCGCCGCGTTAATTAAAATCTCTGGCTGGCAGCCCAATGTGGCTTTCTTTGATCCGCTCTGTGGTTCTGGCACTTTGCCCATGGAAGCGACTATGGCCGGTTTGAATATTGCGCCGGGGATTTTTCGGGAGCAGTTTGGTTTTGAATCTTGGCCAAGTTTTGATGAGCCGCTGTTTGATAAGTTGTTTAAAGAGGCAGAGGCCAGTGAAATTGGGGAGTTAACGGTACCGATTTTGGCTAGCGATCACAATTGGGCAGTGGTGGAGCAGGCCAAGTCTAATGCAGTGAGCTGTGGGATCGATCGACATATTCAATTCGCTCAAAGAGAACTAGCCGATGTGGAAGCACCAGCAGATTCGGGAGTGTTAATGTGCAATCCGCCCTATGGGGTGAGGTTAGGGCGCAATGAAGATCTGGGGGATTTCTATAAGCTTTTAGGCGATGTGTTGAAGCATCGGTTTAAGGGCTGGACTGCTTATGTGTTGAGTGGTAATAAGGAGTTGGCGAAGTCGATCGGGCTGCGATCGGCTGCGCGGACGGCGGTTTACAATGGCACGATTCCCTGCCAGCTCATGAAATACGAAATGTACTAAGACCGAACTGGGTTACTTCGATCGCTAATTTCCGCATTTTCTCCGGCAAATCATAAGGCGTTAAAGGCCGTGAAATTAGGAAGTCCAAGGTGTGTCAAGGAATTAAATAGTTCGGCTTGTTCGATCAAAATCAGGCAGGCAGCTAACGACCTAATTCATGCATTCGATCGATCTCCGCAGTCCATTTAGCCGTGGCTTTATCTAACAAAGCCCGCTTACTGCTAGCTGGTGGTTCTAAAATATCACCAATACGGATAGTCAAAGGCACTGCTGCTGGAATTTTGCGCCCAGGGACTTCCAGTTCATGGGTGCCCCATAGGCTGATCGGAATGACTGGAACTTGAGCTTTGGCCGCAATCAAGGCTGCGCCTGCTTTAGGCTCAGCAATTTTGCCATCGGCGGTGCGAGTGCCGCCCATAAATACTCCCAAACCCCAGCCGTTTTCTAAATATTCCATCGCGGCTTTGATTGTGCCAGAACCTGCTCGCTCCCGGTTTACCGGGTAAGCACCATAGATTTTCATGGCAGTTTTGAGAATAGGAATATCAAATAACTCTTCTTTGGCCATGTAGGCTACTGGTCTGCCCACACAGCAAGAGAGCAGCACTGGGTCATAATTGCTGGCGTGGTTACTGACTACCAAGAAAGGACCTTTTTTGGGCACTTTTTCAGCTCCATAAATTTTGCCCTGCCAGTAGGTATGCAGCATGGGGCTGACGACTAGCCATTTGAAGGCGTAGTACATAAACAAACTAGGAAAAGGTTCACGCTCTCGGGTCACGATGTCGCTGCTCTGCAAGAATACTATCCATTTTACCGGATCTGGGTAGGAGTCTGGATTTTAGGCGCAAAGTCAATCGTGGGGTGCCGACGGTGATTCCTGTGCTGTTGAGCGGGCTGTGCTTTTACTCTCGGCCATTACCGCATGAATGATCTTGGAAAGAGCTGTGTCGATTCTCTCCCAGCCTTCGGCAGTACTAAAATCTAGACCCGAAAAAGCAGGGTTTATTTTGGAGCGGAGAATTAAGTAAATAACACCTGCTCCTAAGATAGTCATAACAGCAGTCATATCTGGGTCTGTGGGTATACCGCCAAATTTATCACTAAGAAATTTTAGCCTCGCCCCAGATATTTGATATCGTACAGAGATTAATTCTTTGATTAATTCATTATGTTCTGTCGTAAGTATTCAGGTGCTAGAAGCTATATTCAGAGAGACTTTCATTTTATCAAATCGGGGTAAAGGATTTTCGATTCGCAATAAGTGACCGTGT
>JAYUSV010000383.1:0-4274 GCA_043755495.1 Synechococcales cyanobacterium | reverse complement strand
ACAAAATCACACAGATGAAGCCGCCCAAGTTCATGAACAGATACACCAGCAAATAAAACAACATACTGGTGTAGCCAGCATCGGTGCCAATGATCAGGCCAATCATTACAAAACCGGCCTGGGCGATCGAAGAATAGGCCAACATCCGTTTCATGCTGGTCTGAGCCAAGGCCACCACGTTACCCAAAATCAAACTGAGCACGGCCAGAGCGGTAAATACAAAAGTCCATTCGCCGCGCACTAGGGGGAAGGCTGTCACCAGTAAGCGAATGGCCAAGGCAAAGCCCGCTGATTTAGAACCCACTGATAAGAAAGCCACCACAGGTGTCGGCGAGCCTTCGTATACATCTGGAGTCCATTGGTGAAAGGGCACCGCCGAAATCTTGAAGGCAATCCCAGCAATCACAAACATTAGGGATACCAGTAAACCCAAAGATAAATTGCTCTGAGAGGCGATCGACACCGCAATATCAGTCAACTTGGTTTCGCCACCAGAGAGTCCGTATAGCAAAGAAATTCCATAGAGAAACACCGCTGAACTGACTGCGCCAATAAGCAAGTATTTAAGAGCTGCTTCGTTTGATCGCGGATCCCGCTTCATATAGCCCGTCAACATATAAGACGAAAGGCTCATGGTTTCTAACGAAACAAAAATCGTCACCAGCTCGGTAGCCATCGAAAGCAACATACCGCCCACAGTGGCCGACAGCAAAATGGCAATAAACTCAGCCAAGGCTGTGCCAGTCTGTTCGATGTAGCGGATCGACATCAAAATGGTCACAGCCGCCGAGAGCACAATCATCCCGCGAAATATCACGCTCATGGGGTCGCTGCTCACGGCTCCAAAAAAGCCTATCGGGTTGGCGCTATGCCACTGCAAAACTAAGGCACCGATCGCGGTCAGTAGTCCGCCCACGGCAAAATAGGCGATCGGGCGGGCGGCCTTGCGACCCAAAATCAAATCGGCAATCAATACACCCATAATGGTGACTACCACAATTATTTCGGGCAAAATCGTACCGGTGTTTAGCTCTTGGACTAAGTCACTAAAGTTCATGCTGTTTCTTCTCTATGTGCCAGAATTCTTGGCCAAATTGGTGTTTTGGCTTGCCTTGAGCATTCTACCGCAGAAGAATGTTCGCTAGCTGCTCTAGTTCATGATTTGAGATTTAGATGGGGCTTCGCTCGAAAATAACCAGCGATCGACTTGGCATCGATCGGCTCTCCGTTTAAAATGGCCGCGTCTAGGTCGGCTGGAGTCATGAATAATACTTCAATGTCTTCATCCTCGTCACCAGCTAACGGTTGGGGCACAGGCACCGCACCTTCGGCTAAGAAAGCATAAATAATTTCGTCAGAGTAGCCCGGTGCCAAAAAGAATTCCCCTAGGTCTGTCCATTTGGTAGCTTGGTGGCCAGTTTCTTCTTCAATTTCTCGCTGAATTGTCACCAAGGGGGTTTCACCAATTTCTAAGGTGCCCGCCGGAAACTCTAAGATGCGACCTTGGACAGCAAACCGGTACTGGCGCAAAATAATAATTCGCCCATCAGGCGTAACCGGAATCACCATGGCTCCACCGGGATGCTTTACATAAGTCCAATCTCCTTCCACCCCATTGGGCAACCGCATCCGGTTGCCATGAAAAGAGAATTTGCGCGCCTGATAAAAAAACTGCGGCTGAATAATTTCGGCGGGTTCGTTTCCAAGGGGCATAATCAGCACTCTTGATAGGTTGGTTTAGAGCTTACCTCAAGAACCCATAATAAAAAAATGCTAAAAATCATCGATCGAGTAATTTGCAAGTATGGTTCAATTGACTAAGAATTGTAAGAGCATCTATACTCATGAACGAAACTCCCATAATTATCATCGTCCACAATGGGAAAGGTGGCGTAGGCAAAACCACTACCACTATGGGTTTAGCTGCTATCTTTGCCGAAACAATGGAAGTAGCGGTGGTAGATGCCGATGAGCAGGGAAGCTGTAGCTGGTGGGCAGAAAGAGGCGAAATGCCTTTTCAGTTCAGTAAAGTGACTGAGCCAGAAGAATTGCGTCAATTAAAGCAAATTCAAGGATACAATCTAGTAATTGTAGATACGCCACCAGCACTGCAACCCGCAGTCGTTACCGCCCTGATGGAAATAGCGGACTATGTGGTGTTACCCAGTCCCTGTGCGCCAATGGACCTGGCCATCCTCGTCCAAACCGTTCAGGAAGTAGTAGCCCCCACCAAAATTGCCCATCGGGTGCTGTTGACCAGAGTAGATAGCCGCAGTCTGAGGGAAGCGATCGATGCTCAAAACCAGCTTTTGAGTCTTGGCATTCCTACTTGTCATTCGTTTGTAAGAGCTTATAAAGCTCACGAACGCGCGGCTTTAGACGGGGCTACGATCACTCAGGCCAAGGGTAAGCAGGCACGGGAAGCCGAAGCCGACTATCGGCGGGTAGCTGATGAATTAAAAAGAGATTGGAGAAACTAACTAATGGCAAATAGTAGACGTGGCTTGGGTGATTTAATCAAGGAAGAGGCCAACAAAACAGCGGCACCGGCTGAAGAAAGCAATACACCAACTACTGTTGAGACAGAGGTGGTAGCAGCAACTGAGGGGTCAGTTAATAATGATGCCGATTCAGCAGAAAAGGATAAAACCATTGTTAAGTTAGAGCAGAACTTAGCCAAGGCTAAAACTGATCTAGAAGCTGCCCAAAAAGAAGTGCTGCGTCTGATCGATGAAAACAAACAGCTCAGAGCAGCTAAACCTGGCTCGCAGGCAATTACTCCTGCCCCCAGACCTACTGGTAGCGGTGAGATGGTGATTGCTTCGGGTATCCAAATTGCCTATGCTCATAAACGGGGCAAGGTGCTCATCCCAGATTTAGTAGTAAACCAAGATGCCGAAAATAATAAAGATTTTGCGGCGAATGCCTGGATGCTGTAGAACTAAATAAATTGGATGATAGAAAACCTAGCTTCTATGGAAGGCTGGGTTTTTTTGTGATTTATTATCACCACTTTAAGCAACTTGATAGTCTTATTAACTGGCGTGAATTATAAGGCTTTGTGTATTTTTTCAAGGTCATTAAAAAAAAGATATAAAATTAAGCTTGATTACAATTTTAATTAAATTTGTTTTGAGGCTCCATATATGCTTAAGTATGCTTTAGCAATGACTGCTGCATTAGCTGTTACCACAGTTAATGCCCCTGCTTTTGCTGGTTCGGCAAGCACAATGGTTGGTACCTGGGTGAATGTAGATAGAAATACTCGCGGTATTACCAAAGTTATTATTACTGAATCGGGTAATCAATATGAAATCCAGGTTTTTGGCAGTTGCAGTCCCACCGATTGTGATTGGGGTAAATCAGCATTAACTACCTATGGTGACAATGTTGGGGATGTGACACACAAGGCCGGAACAGCATTATTTAATCCTGGCTTTTCCCAAACAACTTTATCTGTTATACAATCAGGCAGCCAGATTAATTTAGATGGATTTACTCGCTTTACCGATAACTCTGCAAGGCAAAACTATCACAATCGGCATACCTTGCGAAGAGCTTTGATCCGACCAGTCATCATCAATCCAATCGGTCGATAATTAAGTAAGCAGGAGGATCGTTTTATCTCCGATTTCAATATCGGGCATCAACTCAAAGCGAAACAAATACTCCAAAGGTAGCACATTGAAAGACCCTCATCCCCCAGCCCCTTCTCCCATTTTGGGAGAGGGGGGCTGGGCTGAGGGCAAGTGCAACAATGTCTCGCTTAAAATTGGTATCCAAAATATTTTTAGTTTTGATCGCAATTTTGATCGGGTTGAATTTCAGCGATAAAGTTGCTTAGCTTACCCAGTATATTAAGCTGTTTCATTTTCTCTGAGATTGAAACCCCATATGTTTTCTTGAACTCGGTACTGATTCGTCCTGGATCTTTAGCTAAATTAGGATGTGCTTGAATCAATTTTCTGATATTGGTAATCAGTTCATCTTTTGGACTCATATCAGCCAGAATTTCATTCTCCACTATGAATTTAGTGAAGCTCACAGGTGTTGGGAAATTTGCAATTATGCTAGATGCACTAATCCCAAATTTTTTGCAAAACTCGCCACCTAAAGATCCAGGATTATTGATGGATTTATTTTCGGAAACTAATTTCTTGAGAGCTTTAGTTAGTTGTAACTGAGATGAAAATGAAGTCAACTCATTACTGGTAGCAAGAGATTGTCCATCTTTTTTAATTTCAGTACGTTGGGAATTAGTCTCTAACTTTGAC
>JAYUSV010000382.1:0-13813 GCA_043755495.1 Synechococcales cyanobacterium | reverse complement strand
ACACTACCAGCTCCTGCATACAAATCAAAAGTGGTTACTGTGCCATCAGCAGCTACTTTACGTAATTCATTACCATTTGCCACATCATAAGCTTGCAGGTAAAGAAAACCACCAACACTAATTAAATTTATCGGGTTAGAAGAAGCAGCTCCAGGATTAATTTCAACAATACTAGCAACGCCAGTAGTCGGGTCGATTCGCCACAATTCAGTACCAGTGGCATCATTCTCGGCCACAAAGAAAACAGTGCCATTTACGTTAATAAAATTTCGAGGATTAGAACCATATGAATTTTTATTAATATCTGCCACCAAATATGGCTCGTTAGGCAACACACCCCGATAAGCCCGCAAAGTATCCATTGCAAAAGCCAAAACTGGAGCTTGCCCAGCAGTTATTACATTCAAACACCAATCACCACCTTGCTCGGCACAGCCAGTTTTAGTAGTCGAAGCTGCCACCCGTGCCCCAGTCAACTCACTCAACCGCCACACCAGAGCAGCCCCCGCCCCCTGTGCCACCTCACAACCATAAATTACCAAATCAGCCTGGGGAGCCAAAGACTTTGACCACTGCACCAAATCAGCAGCATATTGATCGATCGAACCCAACCCCAACTCGGTATTACCCAACCAAATACTGCCAGGAGCGCCATGCGAAACCAAATGTACCGCAGTTACACCGCGATGTCGTGCCAGTTCCTCAGTAATTTGGCTGACCCCATCTTGATCGGCATCCAACAAAACTACTAGACAACCCGCAACCACCCCAGCCTGTAAAAACTCATAATCGGGCACCGATCGATCGATAAAAACCAACGACCCAAGAAACCTCTCAGATATGTTGATACCAAGTGCAGATCGGCGCATCTCTTGAGCACCAAACACTTCAGCTAAAATCGGATTACCACAGACAGAAACGATTGCAGGGGAAGACAACAGCATAATGGCTTGATTTTGTATTGTGTTAAGGAACTTAATTCAGGTCAACAGCAGTTCTGAAAGGCATATCTTCTTGAAGACAGCGCCATCAAAGGATTATGGATACACTAGACGTATACTATCACCATCTTCAATAATTGGCCACGTATTTTTGTGCAATCTGGTTTTATCGAACCGGCAGGCTAAATTCAGGCACAAGCAAGATCAAATTCTTCAACTTCAGACGCTAAAACTACTACCCTGTATACCTAGGTAACTTTTTTAGCGATTTTTCATGAGCATTCTGCTGATCATTAAGAAAACGAATCGATCGAACTATTTAAAGTCGTACTAGGTCGCATTGCCGCCATGGTTTTATCTTGATCTGGATGATAGTAACCACCAATATCCACAGCTTGCCCCTGTGCTGCATTTAACTCCGCAACAATAGTTGCCTCCTGACTAATCAACACCTGCGCCAACTTCCCAAACTTCTCCTTCAGCTCCAGATTCTGATCCTGTGCGGCCAAAGCCTGTGCCCAATACATCGCCAAATAGAAATGACTATCACGATTATCCAACTCCTGGACTTTCGTCGCAGGCGATTTACCCTGGTCTAAATACTGACCACTAGCCTGATCTAAAGTAGTCGCCAACAGCAGCGCATCAGCATTATTGGTCTTTTGACCCACATCTTCTAACGCCACCGCCAAAGCCAAAAACTCACCCAAAGAATCCCAGCGCAAATGGCCTTCGGTCACAAATTGCTGCACATGTTTAGGAGCCGAACCACCCGCCCCCGTCTCAAACAAACCACCGCCCGCCAATAGCGGAACGATCGAGAGCATTTTTGAACTAGTACCTAACTCCAAAATCGGGAATAAATCCGTCAAGTAGTCCCGCAACACATTCCCCGTCACCGAAATCACGTTTTTACCAGCTTTAATCTGCTCACAGGTAAACCGCATCGCCGCCACCGGCGTAAGAATTTGGATATTTAAATCTGTAGTGTCGTGATCTTTGAGATATTCATTGACCTTGGTAATTAAATTGGCATCATGCGCTCGATCGGCATCCAACCAAAAAATAGTCGGACAACCAGTCGCTCTTGCCCGCTGCACCGCCAACTTCACCCAATCTTGAACCGGTAAATCTCTGGTCTGACACATCCGCCAAACATCACCTTGAGCAACTTGGTGTTCTAATAAAATCTCACCTGCCCCGTTTACCACTCGTACTATGCCAGCTATAGGAATTTCAAAAGTCTTATCATGAGAACCGTATTCCTCAGCCTTCTGCGCCATCAAGCCCACATTAGCTACATTACCCATTGTAGTTACATCAAAAGCGCCGTGCTCTTGGCAGAACTTAATACATTCTTGGTAAATAGTGGCATAACAGCGATCAGGAATCATTGCTTTTGTATCATGAGCCTGCCCATCAGCACCCCACATTTTCCCGGAAGTCCTGATAGCAGCGGCCATTGAGGCATCAATAATTACATCACTGGGCACATGGAAATTAGTGATTCCTTTATCAGAATTGACCATCGCTAGCCGAGGCTGTTTGGTATAAATAGATTGAATATCAGCTTCGATTTCCGCTCTCTCCGTATCTGGCAAAGACTGTATTTTGGTATACACATCGCCCATCCCATTTTTGGGATTCACTCCCAGCTTGGCAAAGGTATCAGCGTGCTTGTTAAACACCTCTTGGTAATAAACCGTGACCGCATGACCAAACAAAATCGGGTCAGACACCTTCATCATGGTCGCTTTCACATGCAGCGATAGCAAAATATCTTCATCTTTAGCTGCCTTAATTTCCTTTTCGTAGAAAGCGCGCAAAGCAGCAACACTCATCACCGTCGCATCAATGATTTCTCCGGCAGTTACTGCTGTCTGTTCTTTCAACACCGTCACGTTATCATCAGCTACCAGCTCAATTTTAACCACCTCGCCCTTTGGTACCACCACTGATTGCTCGCTGCCATAGAAATCACCACTGTCCATGTGGGCAACGTGTGATTTAGAATCTTTTGTCCAGGCACCGACCCGGTGAGGATTTTTTTGGGCGTACTGTTTGACGGCTACGGCTACTCGTCGATCGGAGTTACCTTCCCGTAACACTGGGTTTACCGCACTACCCAAAATCTTGGCATACCTGAGCTTAATCGCCGCCTCCGCTCCATTTCGGGGTTCTGCGGGATAGTCCGGGATATTGTAGCCCTGACCCTGTAGTTCTTGGATCGCAGCCATGAGCTGAGGCAAAGAGGCGCTGATGTTGGGCAGCTTGATAATATTGGCTGCGGGGGTTTTGGCTAGTTCACCTAAGAGTGCCAGGGCATCGGGTTGCTGCTGTTCTACTGTTAAGCCTTCCGGGAAGTTAGCGATGATCCGACCAGCCAAGGATATATCACTGGTTTTGATCGACACCTTAGCGGCTTGGGCAAATGCCTGGACGATCGGCAAGAAAGAGTAAGTGGCTAAAGCCGGAGCTTCGTCAGTGAGAGTGTAGACGATTTTAGCGGTTTGAGCTTGAGCAGTCATGAATTCTTCTTGGGGCTGGGTTGAGATATAGCCAACAGTTGATAAATTTACCATGATCGACCACCCCAAATATGTTGGCAAACCAACTATCTGAGATTTCTTAGCCCTGGATCAGTTGTTGACAGAGACTTATCGTGATACTTGGGCAAGGATTGCTGTTCAGCAACTGGTTAGCTAATACTGAGCAAGCTGTATCATGTGTTTGACTTTGTCTTTTCCTTAGTTGCGATCAAGCTTCCTCTCTGGTAAGTTGATAGCACCGCCGACCAACCATATCTCATCTAGGGCTATGAACATTAACCTCCTCCAAAATCTCAAGCAAAAACTCAGACAAGAACCACGACTTGCTGATATTTGGAAGTTTTACATGGATCACCTTGCCGATCACCCAGAATTTGCCGATATGGGTGAACCGCTCCAAAATAAAGAACTGGAAACTGCATTGGTTAACTCTTGCAGGCAAATGTTTGAAGATAAAGGTGAGCTGCTAGTCGCAGAGTTTATGTCAATTTATCTTGCCAAGCAGCGATTTTTTCACGGACCAGTAAAAATTGAGGGTCGCTATGGTGGGATGTTTTATTTTGAGGACATCAAAATGGGTCTAGTGGCCATCCCTGGCGAACATCCAATGATAAAATATTCTCGGTTTTCAATTACTGAACCCAACCTCAACTAACTAGTCGGGGGCATTTGAGCGTCAGCAGCTTCCACCTGGGCAATCTCTAACAAAGTCTTCAGAATCGAATCAGGATTCAGACTCATTGAATCAATGCCCTGCCCCACCAAAAACCGCGCAAACTCAGGATAATCACTGGGTGCCTGCCCACAGATCCCAATCTTGCGCCCCTGCTGCTTTGCTACCCTGATCGCCATTTGAATCAGTTTACGCACGGCTGGACTGCGTTCATCAAATAAATGCGCCACCAGCGACGAATCTCGATCGAGACCCAAAGTTAACTGGGTCAGATCATTTGAGCCGATCGAAAACCCATCAAACACCTCACAGAAATCCTCCGCCAAAATCACATTACTGGGCAACTCACACATCACATATACTTGCAACCCATTCACACCCTGTACCAACCCACTCTTAGCCATCTCGGCAATCGCCAGCCTACCCTCATCAGGAGTCCGGCAAAACGGCACCATCAAAATCATATTAGTCAACCCCATCTCATCGCGCACCCGCTTCATCGCCTTGCATTCCAGGGCAAACCCATCCTTATAGCGGTCATCATAGTAACGAGAAGCTCCCCGCCAGCCAATCATCGGGTTTTCCTCGATCGGCTCAAACTGCCTGCCTCCCAATAAATTGGCATACTCATTACTCTTAAAATCTGATAGCCGCACAATCACCGGCTTGGGATAAAAAGCCGCCGCAATTGTTGCGATGCCATAAGCTAATCGATCGACAAAAAAGTCTGCTTTATCTTCATACTGCGCCGTCAGCTTGGCAATCTTAGCCTTGGCTACTTGATCTTCTAATTTATCGAAATTTAGTAGCGCCAGCGGATGCGCCTGGATATGGTTGGCAATAATAAACTCCATCCGGGTCAACCCCACCCCGTCATTGGGAATCGCCGCCAAACTAAACGCCTCCTGCGGATTACCCAAGTTCATCATCACCTGAGTGCGGGTGCGAGGAACTTGGTCAAGCTCTACTTCCTTAATTTCAAAGGGCAGCATTCCGGGATACACATGACCTTCTTCGCCCTCTGCACAGCAGACCGTTATGGCCTGCCCCGATCGAATCGCATTAGTGGCCTCATCACAACCGACAATCGCCGGAATCCCCAACTCCCGTGCAATAATCGCCGCATGACAAGTCCGACCACCCTGATTAGTCACGATCGCACTAGCCTTTTTCATAATTGGCTCCCAATCTGGGTCGGTGCGGCTAGTTACCAATACATCACCGGCTTGAAATAGCTCAATTTGCTGCACATCCGAAATCACCCTGGCTACGCCGCTGCCAATCAGCGCCCCCACCGCTCTGCCAGTGGCAATCGGGGCCGGTCTTTGGCTACCGGTTAAATGATAACTCCGCAACACCGTCTGAGTTTTCTGGGACTGCACAGTTTCTGGGCGGGCTTGGACAATAAATAGTTCGCCAGTGCGACCATCCTTTGCCCATTCAATATCCATCGGTGTGGGCATCCCGCGCACCTGAGAATAGTGATCTTCAATAATGCAAGCCCACTTGGCCAACTGCATAATTTCATCGTCATTCAAGGCAAATCGCTGTCGATCGACTTCTCGTACTGGCACATTTGTCGTTAATTTCAGGCCACCAATATCGTAGACCATCTTAATTTCTTTACTACCCAAGCGCTTGTTGATAATGGGTCGAAAGCCTTCTTGAAGCTTGGGTTTGTACACCAAATATTCATCGGGATTCACCGCGCCCTGCACCACTGTTTCGCCCAAACCATAGGCAGCGGTAATTAAAGCCGCATCTTTGAAACCAGTTTCGGTATCGATCGAAAACATTACCCCTGAAGCAGCTAAATCTGACCGCACCATTTTTTGCACTCCTACCGAAAGGGCAACCTCTAAGTGATCGAAGTTCTTTTGGTGACGGTAAGAGATGGCTCGATCGGTAAAGATCGAAGCAAAACACTTCCGACAGGCTTCCAAAACCCCGGTAATGCCATGCACATTTAAATATGTTTCTTGCTGTCCGGCAAAGCTCGCATCGGGCAAATCTTCGGCAGTTGCACTAGAGCGCACCGCCACATCGGTATCAGCGCCATATTGCAGACAGAGTTCACTATAGGCAGCGGTAATTTCGGCTGCGATCTCTGGCGAAAAGGGTGTTTCGATCATCAACAAGCGAGCTTTTTTGCCCCGTTCTTGCAGATTAGCCAAGTTATCTACATCTAAGTCAGCAAAAAGATGCTGAAGTTTAGCCTCTAACCCGGCAGATTCAATAAAGCTGCGATAGGCATGGGTGGTGGTAGCGAAGCCTAACGGAACTTTAACTCCCTTACTAGCGAGCTGTTGAATCATTTCGCCCAAGGAGGCATTTTTGCCACCGACTATGCTAATATCGGCAATTCCAACGGCGCTGAGGGGCAATACGAGGGCGGTGGAGTTGAGCATGGTTCTTTTTCCTTGAATACAGAGAAATAGCTAGTCGCAGATGTAGCTAGATCTATTCTCTCTGGAAATCAATACTTTGTTTAATCGATCGGAACTGACTTTACAAAAATTGACTGTTTCAGACAGTTCTACTAGTCCGAATATTTGTGTTTGACCTTATAATTGAAGAAGAGACAAGTAAAGCTTTGAGAGCTTTGTCGGTTAAGGAGTTTTTGAAGTAGGTTTTTGTCTTTTGGCTAAAATTAATTCTCTCCAGAGGTGATTTTATGAGGTTTTTGCTACCCCTTTCTTTTGAAGAAGTTGATGTGTTATCACAACTAGGTGGTCTGTTGGTTCTAATATTGGCTTTGCATTTCGCAGGAGTAAGGCTTTAGAGTGACCGGGCTATTTACTAATAACTGTTTATGGTAAACATTGTAACTCTCGCTATTTTTAGCATAGTGGCATTTGCCCTGGAGGTTAAGTACATTTCCATATTTATCGCATTATTTAGTAACCATACAGTCAACAGGAATATAATAATTCCTGTTTTTTATGCTGAGCTTAGTAGAGATTATCTAATCTGGCGATCGAACAGTCATCACACCATAGGCATTTGTGGGTAAATATTGGCGCGCAGCAGCTTGCAACATATCTGCATCGATCGATTGAATCTTTTGGGGATAGTCAATACCTGCCCCCAAATCACCACACATTGCCTGATAGTAACCATACATACTGGCACGGGCGCTGGGGGTTTCGTTACCAAAAATATGCCGGTTAGCCACTTGGCGGCGCACTCGATCGATTTCTTCTGGGCTAATTTTTTGCTGCTGCAAAATCTCAATATGCTCCAAAATTCGTTTCTCTACTTCTGCTAAGTTAGCGGTAGGCAACTGTGCTGTTACCCCAAAAATCCCCTGCCAAGCATAAGTGCTATTGCTTACCCCAATGCCTGTTACCAATTGTCGTTCTTCGCGCAAGTCGCGCACCAACCGCGAAGTTCGCCCCTGAGCCAATACTGCCGCCACAATATCCAAAGGGTAAGTCGCGGTCAACTCCGTCATTCCGGGCACTCGCCACATCACGATCAGGCGAGTTTGTTGTAACTCAGGGTCTACTACGTCTTGACGGACTACTTTGATGAAAGGTTCTTCCTGGGGTGGTGACGAATTAGTGCTAGCAAACTGGGTAGAGCCTTCATGACTAGAGTAAGTGTTAAAGCTCTCGGTCACAATGTCGATTAAGTCTCGGACCGGCAGGTTGCCCACGGCCACCGCCGTCATCGCCGCCGGTCGGTAGTTGCTGGCATGAAAATAGCGCATTTGCTGATTGGTCAAGCCTTCAATTACTTGGCTGTTGCCTAAAACTGGGCGACGGTAGGGCAGAGTTTCGCAGGCCATTTCGATCGACTGTTGATAGATTCGGCGCTGCACGTTATCTGCCGATCGAGCGATTTCTTCTAAAATTACCGGTCGCTCTTGGTCGAAGTCTTTGCTGTCGATCGAAGGGTTTAAAACCAAATCTACTTGCAATGGGCAAAGTTCGGCGAAGTACTGGGGCGCAGTGGTGATGTAGTAGTTGGTATAGTCTTGGCTGGTGGCAGCGTTGGTGATGGCTCCTCGGGTTTCCACTCGCTTCTCAAATTCGCCTAAGCCCAAACGCGGTGTACCTTTAAAAATCATGTGTTCTAAAAAGTGCGCCATGCCGTTGATGCTATCGCTTTCGATCCGAGAGCCGACGTTCAGCCAAATACTGAGATTAACGGCTTCGACGGGAATGCTTTCGGCAATGATGGTGAGGCCGTTGGTGAGTTTGTGGACGGTGGGAGAATTAAGGCTCATGCGATTAGCGGGCAAGGGATTAGGTGGTCAGCAGTTGAGATTGGAAGTTTTTGTGGGAATGTCCCCGCCATAGCTGCGATTGGTTTGGCGGTGGGATGAAAGCTAAGCAAGTTGACGATTGCTTGCCCAATAATACCAACAACCTGCGACAGTTTTGCCTAAGGTCACCTCAGGCAATTGTCTGGTAGGTCGTACAGCTCTTGGGAAATTGGGCAAGCATGAGGAAATGAGCAAAGCATCATAACTGATTCAAATAATTGCAGCCTAACGTTCCTGTTCACCCGCTACTAGAGGATCTTTTGAGCCGTTAGCTTAGTTTTAGTCGGCGTGCAACAGGTTTGTTAGACTGCGCCTCACTAGTAGCTTGACTCTACTTCAAAGCCTCAATTGTAACAAGACCACCTTCAACCGTCTCAATCTGAAGCTTGAAACCGTATAGTAAGCTCATTCCTACCAACGGATCTGAATCAGAAGCCGCCACATCAATAACTTGGTTCTGGCCATCCCAGATCACTGATGCCTTGTATATTTCAAAAACCACTTCACTTCCATCGCCCAATGTACCGATATCGCGGTAGTGCCAGGGCAAGTTAAGATCTGCTATCACAGAAAGTGGTAAAGACAAAAAACCAGTGAATCCTGTATCAATGACTGCCTCAACTGCTATTTTGGGTGAATCGACACCACCCACTGCAACTTTGATGATCGCCTCACAATTATTATTAACCAAACCAAAAATCATGCAGGCTTTCTCAGGCTGCGACTGCCAAAACGGAAAACTGCTCTGTGCCCAACCCGAATCACCCATGGCTGAGCATCGGGTTCACGTTCATAAAGCCGATCGACTGCTGCCATTGATGTATCAGCTACCTCAAAGGCTCCGGTTTCGATGTTGATCGCCACAATTTTTCCGTGATTTCCGTTTTCAACTTGAGATCGAATCTGAGATTCATAGAGCGCATCGCCTCGTTGGGCAAATTCTTCTTTGCTATATCGGGGTTGTCGAACCGTCATTAATTTCACCTCGCTGTTACTTGCTGCTTTTATTTTAGCTTGGAACATTGCCTTCAAAAATAGTCTAAAAGCCTTTGGTTCTCAACGGTTACTGAAAGCCACCATTGCTGTACAGCAGTTGCCCATTGATCCATCCTCCTTCTTTGGAACACAGAAACTTGACTAGATTTGCACAGTCTTGCGGCATACCGACACGATTCAACAGAGTTCTAGATTGTATATCAGCTTTGAGGTCTGCGGACATCCAGCCCGTATCCGTTGCGCCTGGACTAATCACGTTCGCTGTGATGCCCAACGATCGGAATTCCTGACCCGAAGCAAGCACGATTCGATCCATGGCACCTTTGCTCGCACCATAGGGAAGATTGCCAGCCGTATGGTCGCTAGTAATTGAAATAATTCGCCCAGTTCCAAATTCTCCTTGGAACTGTTTACCAAACTCTCTCACCAATAACCAGGTTGCACGGGCATTGATCGCAAAATGTAAGTCAAAGCTCTCCACGGAGGTGGACAGAATATCACTATCTACTGAGTGACAATGAGCCATGACCATTGCTGTAACCGATCCCAAATCACGTTCAATCGTATCGAATATCTTTACAGCAGAATCGGCTAAGGACAGATCAACCTCGATCGCTGTGGAACGCACACCGAAGCTCTCCACTTCGCTGCGAAGTAACTGAACCTCTTGTGGATCGCTACCCCAAGGCATTGACACATCATAAGGCTGCCAATAAGTCAAAGCAACATCCCAGCCTAATTGTGCTAATTCTTTGGCAATCGATGAACCAATGCCAATACTTCTACTTGCACCAGTTACAAGAACTATTGGTCGTTGGGGCATATATTTCTTCACAAACAAGAATTTAGAAGCGGTCTAACGTTCCGGCTGAGCGGCTGCTAGCAACCTTATCACCACCAAGATCTCCCTTCAGTCCGCTCCAGCCGGAACGTTAGCTGTCTGTCGCAACTGATTCAACTACATCTATCAGGCTCGCTACGGACTCTAACGCAGATGGATGTATTGCCCCTCCTACCAGAATACAGCTTATTCCTGCTGCTGTTGCTCCGCCTAGATCGCGCCTAACTGAATCCCCAATCACCACTGCATCTTGTGGATCAACCCGCATTTCTTCTAAAACTTTCAAAAATGGATGCGGAGATGGCTTGACCATTCCACAGTCTGAAGAAAATGATGTGGCTTCGCAAAGTGACAAAACACCGCATTGCGTCAGCGTCTCAACCCACAATGTTTTCGGTGCCCAGATGTCAACGACTAAACCAAGTCGAAACTTTTGAGAGAGACGCTCGATCGAGGCTGTATATTCTGGTGGGACAAATCCCAATTCATGACAAGCAAATGTCTCAATCAAAAGTTTCAAGTCTTTCTCCGACAAGGAATCAGCATCTTCAACATTCAAAAATGCTTCTCGCAAACTCGGAAATGCTTCTCGATATTGCGGATCAGGATAGCGAATATCCAAATAACTGTAAGCGGCTTGAATCAATTTATTGACTTGGCTTTGCTCCATTATCCCACCAAGCTGACGATAGATAATGGAATAGTCTTTATCGGAGCCAAACCGATCAGCACCAAATATGAAGGTATCATTCATATCTAATAACACGGTGCTGAATTGATCGATCATCTCTTTCTACCCAATCGATTAAAGACAGCTAACGTTCCGCTTCACCCGCCGCCAGTAACCTTTCGGACTCAACCAACCATTTCTATACGATCGGCGTGCAAGCGGGTTGTTATGCGGCGATCGCCACACAGCTTGAGTTGAGCTTTACGAGAATTTGTGACGAATTCAATCAATCGATTGCCAATCTAACGCAGTAATGAATCGGCTCAAATGAGCCACATTAGTTGTCGCAACGATCGCCTCTGTTGTCTCGTCGCACAAAAGACTCGCTTGAGCAGACAGAATAACGTCTCCATCCAACGCCTTGGGATCTGCGGTGGGTTGTCCGGTTTGTCTTGCTTCCGCCCAAAGGCTTGCAGCTAGTAATATTGCATCTGTCTGAATCGGAATATATTCAAGAGTCTGTTTCAAATTGTCAAGACGATGTACGCTTTTTAACAAACCTGCACGTAGTAGCTCTCGACGCACTTCATAATCGGCAATTTCAGGAATAGCAACCCGTTCTCCTCGTCGTAAGAAAGATTTTAGCCACAGTTGACAAGCCAGAGGAGTACCTTTGGCTTTAGGATTCGCGACCATTCCTAAAGGGCCAGAGTCTAGCAAAATCAGACGACTCATGGAAACAAGGGACGATCGGATAAACGATCTTCATCAAGAGCGGTTTCCAAAAAGTCCCAAGCTTGTTGATGTTCAGAAGCGTCTTCATTATCATCAAGCCAAGAATCTAAAAGGTCTATCGCGGCTTGATTTTTCTATAATTGCTGGGTATTGACGACAGGTAAAGTGTCTGACGGAATTTTCTGCCGAAACTGGCGCAAGGTGTCTAATAAATCCGTCCAATACTCTTTGGGAGTTGCTTCAACTTCATGCAGCAGCAATTTGAGAGATGTTTTCGCCGAGTTAGGGTCTGACATAGGTTAAAGACTGTAGCCTAATATCGTGTAAGTTTATCTTAACGCAAGCGTTATTGAAGTGCAGAGACTTGAGATAAAATAGAGTATTCATTGTCAATCCATTCTCTGATATTTTCTAGGCAATAATTCGCTGATAGTCACGATCTCCGTCTCCGTAATAATCACTTTGCAACCGGGAGCATAATCGGAAATCAACTCACGACAAATACCGCATGGTGGCACAACTCGACCTTTACGATCTACAGCAACTATTGCTTCAAGTTCTGTATCTCCTGCTGCCGCTGCCATTCCGATCGCAATCGCTTCAGCACAAACAGCAACTCGCCCAACATAAGCTTCCAAATGGACAGAGGAAAAGATTTTGCCCGACTTTGTTCGCAATGCTGACCCAACATGGTGATAGTCTTCTTTGAAACGCTTGTTGATTATGGAACGGGCATTTTCGATTAGTTCTTTATCCTTTAACTCGATAGAAAACATAGGATTTGACACATTGGAGTACAGCTTTTGATGATGAGCGTGTTGAAGTAAAACCACTCATAACTTCAAGATAACTTAACCCTGACTACCAGCAGATTGCCTTTAAACTGCGACCTTCGCGGATAACTCAAGCAGTATAACGGTCCAGGCTTCAGCGGCGGAACGAGTTTTCGAGCTATAATCGGAGTGTTAATACCGTCTGCTGCAAGCCTTTGTTGGGCTGCTCTGGACTTAGAGAAACGCCATACAGCCTTTAACGACTATGAGCTATCACAATATTATTACGATTGAACCAGATAAACGAGGCGGTAAACCTTGTATTCGACGAATGCGAATCACTGTGTACGATGTTTTGGGTTGGTTGGCGGCTGGCATGTCTCATACTGAAATTTTAGAAGACTTCCCTGAATTGACGGAAGAGGACATTAGAGCTTGTCTAGAATTTGCGGCTGATCGGGAACATCGTTTAGCAGTTTCAGCAGGTGCCGCTTGAAATTGCTTTTTGATCAAAATTTGAGTCGTAAACTAGTGACGCGATTGGCTGATATTTGCCCCACTTCAAGTCATGTGCAGTTTCATGACTTGGAAGAGAAGACTGATACTGAAATATGGGAGTTTGCTAAGATAAATGACTTCTGCATCGTGACTCAAGATGCAGATTTTGCAGAGAGAAGCCGTTTATATGGCTCTCCTCCCAAAGTTATCTGGCTACGCTGTGGAAATGCCCCAACCAGAGAAGTTGAGGATTTACTCCGTTCTGGAATAGATGCAATTCAGGAACTTTTGAGCCAGCCCAATTTCCACTGCTTAGAGTTATATTGAAGCTCATATTAGATATCAATTGGGCGGCTGTTTGCGATAGCACATCGAATTGGCTTTATTGCAAATTACCTTCGCGTACTCTCTAGTTGCTAGTCCGAATTCATGTACATCACCTGCTGTTAACTCGATGACATCGCCAACTTGCCATTGGGATTTAGCTGGTTGTCTCCTATTTACCCGACCAGAATTATGAACTAGGGCATTCCTTGCGATGTGCCCCTTAAGGATTTTCTCTGATTGAGTTACCTGAAGACCTAACTTTTCTAGACACAAAATCTTTTTCTCTAGACTGTTCATATCTCCCACTGTACTATCGATCATCTTCATAACTACCCGCTCATAGTCCTCTAGGGGAAGAACGTCGCTGAATTTGAGGGCTTTATCTTGAGGCAACAGATCTCGCCGCGCATTGAAGATTTCCCAAATTAGATCTGTAATGAATAGACCTCTTGCGTGAATAGGAAAAGATGGGGTAAAAGTAGAGAAAAGAGAAAGACAAAGTGACCTACGAACAACTAAAAAAACTAAAGCCAGAAGCAT
>JAYUSV010000381.1:0-13815 GCA_043755495.1 Synechococcales cyanobacterium | reverse complement strand
TAAATACTACTGAGGTCGAGTTGGGAAATCATCTGCACTACAAACCGGGCAAGATGGTTTGCGGGTAAGCATTCTTCGATACTCACAGTTTGTTTTAGTATTGCCTCGTAATTTACTGCTTTGAATTTCCGCACTAATGGTTTTACCTTTATTTGTGTCCTGATCTTAACCGAAAAATCTTATCTCCGACAAGCTGCTAGAAGAGCAGAACGTGGGGTAGATATATCTTCCTCAATCAATATCGACAAAAAAAGCTGCTGAATTCAGCGGCTCGTGGTTACTTAAAATTGTTAGTGGGTGATTTCGACTTTGACGATTTTGTCTTCGACCAGTTTTGGTTCTTATTCCCGTACCAGAGTTGGTTTGGCAGGTTCTGGAGATGTTGTTGGGCTAGGGTTTGTACGCATCGCGGCCACACGATCGCTTAACCAATGGCGAAATTTTTCGCTCCAAGAGCTGGCCAAGGGAGGGATCTGATTGGTGAAGTGTTTGATTTTTACTGAGGTAGTGTGCAATAGTTCTTGCCCGATCGCCTTAAAATCCACGACTTTTTCGCTGGTGGTTGAGGGCAAAGAATTTGGATCTGTTTCGGCGATCACCTTTGGTGCAGACAGAGTTATCGCTTCGCTGGTATCGGAAACGATTTTGTCGTTTGATGGGTTTGGTAAGACTTTTGATGTAGGAGCTACGGTTGTTTTTTCGGGTTGCTTGGTTATTGGTGGGGCGATGGCTTCGTCTGCACTTCCCGCGATCATTTTTGGGGCAAACGCAGCTATTGGTTTTGTGCCGGTGAGAGGATTGGGGCTGGTTGGTGAGAACTGGATTGGGGTTAGGAGGGCGATATCTTTGGAGGAGACATTCGGAGGCCAATTTTGAGGATTGGCCGCTATTTCTTTCTGTTCTTGGTTTGTTGGTGGTAGAGAGCCGATCGATTTGCTTGCACTTCCGGCAATGGTTTGAGGCAGCTTTAGCTGAGAAATCTCGGCAGAGTTAGAAAGGGTTCTTGATGGTGCTGGCAATGTCGATTGTGGTGAAACAGGGTTTATTGAATTGCGCTGCATTTCTGGATTCCACTGAGTTCCTGAATTGCGCTGCATTTCTGGATTGCCATACATCCCCGGTAGATTGCCTTGCACTCCCGAGTTGCCATATATTCCTGGTGGATTGCGTTGCATTTCTGGATTATATATTCCTGGTGGATTGTTTTGCACTCCCGAATTGCCATACATTCCTGGTGGATTGCTTGGCATTCCTGAATTGCCATACATCCCTGGTGGATTGTTTTGCATTCCCGAATTGCCATACATCCCTGGTGGATTGTTTTGCACTCCCGAATTGCCATACATTCCTGGTGGATTGCTTTGCATTCTCGAATTGCCATACATTTCTGGTGGATTGCTCTGCATTCCCGAATTGCCATACATTCCTGGTAGATTGCTCTGCATTCCCGAATTGCCATACATGCCTGGTGAATTATTTGGCACTCCTGGATTGCGCTGAATTGCTGGGTTAGTCTGCATTCCTAAATTGTCTTGCTGCCTTGAGGGAACTACCTGGTTCCAGGCTGGTTGCTGAATAGAGGGGATCACTGTACTCGATAGCTCCGCTTGCCCCAACTCATTACCAGTTGGCTGCGCCACCAAAAATTGGCTCTGAGGATCAAATAGGGTTAAAGCTTGGTCGATCGATAGCTCATTACGCACCAGCAGTGATAGACCATCATTACCATTTGGCTGATATCGTACCATTCGCACAGCACTGTCTGCCACTTGTCCTTGATTATTCAAATACTCCAGCTTCAGCACATTCACCCCTGGTCGCAAGCCTCGCAGATAAAGTGGCTCATCACGATTCACCTCAAAACTTTGTTCATTCACCGTTGCCCGCACTCGCCAATCGGCGATCTGCCGCAAAGGATGCTGGACATCAACATGGCTGGGAGCATTGGCTACATAAAAATCTAACAGCCAAGGTTCGGCTCCTACCGCCGTCGGCTGCACCGAAATCAACTGCGGTGTTTGGACATTGGGGCTATCTGTGGACTTAGCCAATATATGAAAAGTCACCTGAGCAAAAGCCTGAGAATTTTTCCAACTTTCATGCCAAGGCTTATTGGCCAAAACTTGTAAGGTATGTGTGCCCGGAGACAGATTGCTGAGAGTAATCGGTGTATTTAAACTATATATAGATTCAGTGGGCACTCGATCGAGCAACAAATGCAGGTGTGGCCCTAAACCCAACTGCGAATTCTTAAAAATTGGTGTCCCAACTACCTGTAGCTGCACCGCCACAGTCGTATCGGCAATTACTTCTTCCGGTCGAGGACTCACAATATATACCTGAGGTGCTGTTGCCGCTGCCTGATTTAACTGGGAAATTAGCACCGGTGCTGAAGTCTCAGTCAACCCATTAGTTGCCCAATTTTCTAATGCCTCAACGGGGCTGGTATGCCACCAAACTAGCAACGCCAACAGTATTGCCCAAGCGACCCCAGCGTTTTTATATCTTTTTTTCATACCCCTAAACTTCCCCAAAAATAAGATGTAAATCCTTACCCTGTCTGCAATAGCTCATTATAGGCTGGGGGCGTACCGCCCCGATCGCCGAAAAAAAATGTAATAAGTGCTAGCAAATATGCACTGAATGCGGCGCTAGCAAGGTAACATACTTCCTGGCATAGTTTTTGACCAGCATTGGCAAGGAAATCTGCAGCATGAATATGCACGACATGGCGATCGACGAAATCATAGCCCGAGAGATTTTAGACTCTCGTGGTAAGCCGACCGTAGAAGCCGAAGTCTATCTTACTAACGGCGGTATTGGCGTAGCACAAGTTCCCAGCGGTGCCTCCACCGGTAGCTTTGAAGCCTGTGAATTACGAGATGAAGACCCCCAACGCTATGGCGGCAAAGGGGTATTAAAAGCAGTTGCCAACGTCAACGATCAAATTGCCCCAGAGCTGTATGGCATGAATGCCTTCGACCAGCAGGGCATCGATCGAGCCATGATTGATTTGGATGGTACTGCCAACAAAACTAATTTGGGAGCAAATGCTATTTTGGCAGTTTCTTTGGCCAATGCCAAAGCGGTTGCTAACGCCTTGGGCATCCCGCTTTATCGCTATTTGGGTGGCCCCGCAGCCAGCTTGCTGCCAGTGCCTTTGATGAACTTGATCAACGGCGGAGCCCACGCTGCTAACAATGTCGATTTCCAAGAGTTTATGATCGTGCCAGTAGGCGCGCCGTCTTTCCGCGAAGCGTTGCGCTGGGGTTCAGAAGTATTTGCTTCGTTGAGCAAAGTCTTAGCGGCCAAGAACATGTTGACTGGCGTCGGTGACGAGGGCGGATTCGCGCCCAATCTTGGTTCCAACCAAGAAGCTTTAGATCTGTTACTAGCCGCGATCGAGCAAGCAGGCTACAAACCAGGTGAACAGATCGCCTTGGCTTTAGATGTGGCCGCTAGTGAGTTCTACGTCAATGGTAACTATAAGTATGACGGCTCCGAGCATACCCCTGCCGAGTTTATTGATTACTTAGCCGGTCTGACTAGCAGGTATCCGATTGTGTCGATCGAAGATGGATTGCACGAAGACGACTGGGCAAACTGGCAGTTGCTGACCCAAAAAATTGGTGGCACGGTGCAGCTAGTGGGTGATGACTTGTTTGTGACCAACGAGACTCGCCTCCGCCAAGGTATTGAGCAGTCTGCGGCTAACTCGGTGCTGATTAAACTCAATCAAATCGGCACTCTTACCGAAACCCTGGCCACAATCGACCTCGGTACTCGCAATGGTTACACCTCGATCATTAGCCATCGATCAGGCGAAACCGAAGATACCACTATTGCTGATCTGGCCGTTGCCACCCGTGCTGGCCAAATCAAAACCGGCTCCCTTTGCCGCAGTGAACGAGTCGCCAAATACAATCGCCTGCTCCGGATCGAAGATGAATTAGGGGCTGCCGCTACCTATCGGGGAAAATTTAGATAAAAAGTACTCGAATACCCAAACCATATTGCAAGTGATATGGTTTGAGATCGTCACTTACATAACAATTTGTAAATATTTTGGAAGATCCTCGGACACTAGTGCTACGCGATGTAGTACAATTTGTGTGTACGAGGATACTTTTTTTGGGCTGATAGTTGTGCCGCTCGTCACACCAGGCAGAGAGAATTTCTCTTACTCTGTCTGTATTCTATGTATTCCGTCAAGGATGATCTATTCTCTAGATGATCGCAAGGAACAACAGTGAGTTAGACTTACTGTGAACATAGAGTGTCGTCAATATTACATCTAACATGTTAGAATTAATAAGTGCAAAGACAAAGACTGATAAGTTATAACCTAACTTAAGAAATTAACAAAATTCCTTATTCCACCTTCGACTCTCCTGTTGTCTCTTGTGTTTTGAATCATGTAACAGTGCCTTAAATCGCATAAAATTAACAGCCGAGCAATGGAATTTGAGTTAATAACAGTCCCGTTTAGACTAAAATATTCGCAGTGTATCAATTTACATGACGTGAATACTTCAGCCTAGAAGTGTATCTGACGTTACCAACCTAAATATATTGCTCCAACATTATGGTTTTCCTAGAATCTAACGCCTTACCAATTTCCGTCGATCCACGTGTGCCTATCACAATCAATTCGCAGATCGCCGAGCAAATTAAACTCCTAATTGCCATTGGAGTATTACACGCCAATGATGCATTGCCTACTGTTACCCAATTAGCTAAGCAGCTCAGTGTTAATCACAACACGATTGCCGCTGTTTATAATGACCTAATTGTTGCGGGCTATTTGATGGCACAACGCGGTAAAGGCACTTTTGTGGCCAATACCCAAGCCGTTCAAAGCATCGTTACCTATCGTCAAGTTTACGAACTGTTAGAGCAAAACTTTACCTCAGCTAGTGGCTTGGGCATGACTGCCTCAGCTTTTGGTTCAGCAGCTTATGCTCAGGCAGTAATGGTCAGCCAACGCCAAGTACAAACCATTAAAGTGGCTTTTGTCGATCGACTTCAGCACTTACCCAAAATGCATGGTGTGCTTAAATCTGAATTAGGCATTGAGCCAGATTTAATTGACCTTGCTGTATTAGAAGGCAAAGCAGGCGCTGGCAAACTTGATGAAGCTGATTTAGTGATCACTCTTGCCCAGCATTTAGAAACCGTCGATAACTTTGTTAGCGATGACCAAGAAGTAATCATTCTAGACATCAAGCCTAGCTTGTTGCTCTTAGCTGAAGTTTCGGCTTTACCGCTACATACAGAAGTAGCCACCATCGGCAACAATGCTGCTGAAGCCGAAATGATCCAACAGGTGTTGATTGATGCCGGTGTAACTCACGTTAATTACCGCACCACCACTGCCAAAGAAGTTGGCCAAAAACCCAACTCGATCGCTGGCGCGGCTGTGGCTATTGTGGCTCCTGAAATCCCTGATAGCGCTCTGTCTGGGGTCAGCAACAGTGTGAAAATGGTTCCTTTCAATATCAATATTGAGCAAGCCAATTTACTGCTGATTAAAGCTCGCTTGGGCACCATTAAATCGGCGAAGAACTTAGGCTAAGTTTTTTAGCTTTTCGACTTTAATTTAACCTCCTCAGATACTGAGGGGGTTAAATTTCTGGTCACAAAAAATTAGATGTATAATATGTGACAAGAAAATGTTATACGTCTAATTTCCTCACAAGTTCCTTGGATTTACTCTCTATAGTGACAGTTGTTGCTCACAGTATCCAAGGTTGCCATATGCCAATCGTCAACAACCGTAAATCTGACAAATTACACTCATCGATTCCCACCGGGTTAATCTTCGTTGCTTGGGCAGTATTGATGTTAGCTTGGCCAAATGAAAACTATCCTCGTAAGTCTTATAGCGAATTCATCCAGCAAGTAGAAGCTGGAGACGTGTCAAAAGCTACCATTGATGATCAAGAAATTCACTACGAACTAAAAACAGCTCCGGGCACTCCGGCTAAAATCCCTACTTCAGCCAAAGATTCTCCAGCTAAGCGTATTTTTATCACCAGACGATTGCCAGAGGATCCGGGACTTGCTCAAATTCTCCGCACTAATCGGGTTGAGCATTCGGCAACAGCGCCAAGTCCGTTTAGTGGCTTGTGGACGGTTTTAAGCTGGGTGGGCATCCCATTAATACTGTTAGTGCTTTGGTCGAAATTCACTAGTGGTGATCGAGTCAGCGGCTTAGGAATGCTCGGTATTGGCGATAGTCACGCTAAGGCTTATAGTGCCGGTGATACTGGCGTAACCTTCAACGATGTTGCCGGAATCGACGAAGCTAAAGCCGAACTGCAAGAAATTGTCGATTTCTTAAAACATGCCGAAAAATATGTCAAATTGGGAGCCAAAATTCCTAAAGGCGTGTTGTTAGTTGGCCCTCCAGGCACCGGTAAAACCCTGTTAGCCAAAGCGATTGCCGGGGAAGCTGGGGTGCCATTTTTTAGTATTTCTGGCTCAGAATTTATTGAGATGTTTGTGGGGGTAGGTGCTGCTCGGGTGCGAGGGCTGTTTGAACAAGCCAAACAGCAAGCTCCTTGTATTGTATTTATCGATGAGTTAGATGCTTTGGGCAAATCCAGAGCAAGTGCTAATTCCATGGGTGGCAACGATGAACGGGAACAGACCCTCAACCAACTGCTATCAGAAATGGATGGTTTTGCTGCCAACACCGGTGTAATTTTGCTCTCGGCCACCAACCGCCCAGAGGTATTAGACCCAGCCTTACTCCGCCCCGGTCGCTTCGATCGACAAATTGTAGTCGATCGCCCCGATAAGATTGGGCGACATGCCATTTTACTCGTCCATGTGCGCCAGGTAAAACTAGCTGCCGATGTAGATTTGTTGAAAATTGCCGCTCGGACTCCCGGCTTTGCTGGTGCTGACTTGGCTAATTTGATTAATGAAGCTGCGCTTTTAGCTGCTCGTCGCAATCAAGAATCAGTAGCTAGGGCAGATTTTGATGAAGCGATCGAACGTCTCTTGGCCGGACTAGAGAAAAAATCCCGGGTCTTAAATGATCTGGAAAAAGAAACCGTGGCCTACCATGAAGTCGGCCATGCGATCGTTGGTTCATTAATGCCGGGATCAGGGTCGATTGAAAAAATCTCGATTGTCCCTCGGGGAGTGGCAACATTGGGTTATACCTTACAACTACCTCAAGAAGATCGGTTCTTGATGGTGGAAGACGAGCTGCGGGGTCAAATTGCCATACTTTTGGGTGGTCGATCGGCAGAGGAATTAATTATGGGTAAAGTTTCTACTGGCGCTAGTGACGATATCCAAAAGGCCACAGATTTAGCTGATCGCTATGTTTCGAGCTATGGTATGAGCAAACAGCTCGGGCCCATGGCTTTCGATCGTTCTGCTAACCAGTTTCTAGGTGGCTATAGTCCGCGTCGTCCGCTCAGCCCTCAAGTAGAAGCGACAATCGATCGAGGCATTAAAAATCTGATTGATCACGCCCACCTTGCTGCTCAAGAGATTCTGGCTCATAACGAACAGTTGTTGCGACAGATGGCTGGGATACTGCAAGAGCAAGAAATTCTGGAAGGTCAAGAGTTACATGCTTATCTCCAGCAAGTCCAAGCACCACCACGGTTGGAGAAATGGTTGCAAACAGGCGAGCTAGAGGCCAGTTATCCCGTCAACAGTCATATTCCAGTGATGGGCAATAGTCACAACCAATCCAGCTACGAATATTCACACTCATAGAACCCAGGATTGAAATTCATGAAATTTATCACCGATTTTTTCAGCTCCAATTATCAATCTTTACAAATAGATGAAATGCCTATAAGAATTTCAGAATACTGGGCTAATGCTCTGCATTTTTGGGGAAGAGCTTGGTGGATTGAGATTTCCACCAGTCAACCTAGCTGTCTTTATTATTTTGGACCGTTTGCCAATAGCAAAGAAGCAGAAAGACTCATGACTGGCTATGTTGAAGACCTAGAAAGTGAATTTGCTCGAGGAATCCAAACTAAAATTAGGCGCTGTAAGCCCGATAAGCTTACGATAGAGGAAGACAATGGATCTGTACAAAAATCAGCTTATACGCTCAAGATGCTTGGATATTAATATTTTCGAGTAAAACAACAGGAAAGTAGCTATGCTAGATATCGACGAAATGAGTTCTGCAGAAATATATGATCTGTTACGGGAAGTGGG
The DNA here is from genome assembly GCA_043755495.1 of Synechococcales cyanobacterium. Lineage (GTDB taxonomy): Bacteria > Cyanobacteriota > Cyanobacteriia > Cyanobacteriales > Chamaesiphonaceae > JAAFHZ01. The sequence continues at coordinate 5,619 of JAYUSV010000381.1, read as the reverse complement.
CTATGGCCATTTAGGCTTTATTCATGAAGGGAAACCTTGCGTGATGCCCATGCACTATTACCTGGAAGATCAAGATATTTATTTATTCACTACCGAAGGGATGAAAACCCATGATATAGATGTCTTGCCCGAAGTCTGCCTACAGGTTGAACATATTGTGAACGATCCCCTGCATTGGCGTAGTGCAATTGTGATGGGTCAAGCACAGCGTCTGACCAAACAGGTAGATATCGATCGGGCAATGGAGATAATCAAAGCCCAAAATCCGGCTCTTTCACCAGCAGTAAATCGTACTTGGGTTGATGCTTGGGGACGAGCAGAAATAATTGCTATTTATCGCATTTTTCCCAGCGAAATCAGTGGCCGTACTACCGATGGAGTTAGTAGTCGAGTAGCTGCTGGAGTCTAAATACAGCTAAAAAATACAGGGTAAGAATATGGTGTCATCTCATCAGCCAATTTGGGCAGTACCTGTAGATGAAGTTTATGAATCGTTAGGTACTGCTGTTACTGGTCTGGAGGCAGACGAAGCCTTCCGCAGATTGCAACAATTTGGGGCGAATGAATTACCCGAACCACCTCATCGATCCCTGTGGCTGAAGTTCACCGATCAACTCACTCACCTGATGGCTTTGTTGCTATGGGTGGCTGGAATTTTGGCATTTGTTTCCGGCTCTCCTCAGTTGGGTTGGGCGATCTGGGCAGTGATTTTAATTAATGCCATGTTTAGCTTCTGGCAAGAACTTCAAGCTGAGCAAGCCCTTTCTGCCTTAAAAAAAGTTTTACCGATGCAGGTGAAAGTATATCGGGATGGTCAGCTTCAACAGATTCCCGCGCGAGAGCTGGTCTGTGGTGATGTGATCCAGTTAGAAGAAGGCGATCGAGTTCCGGCAGATGCTCGGTTAATATCGGCCGAAAGCTTAGCGGTTGACGTGTCAGTAATGACTGGAGAATCACTACCTGTTGCTCGTAATGCCATTCCGGTAAAACGACGAGAAACAGTGCCAGTACGCGGTGGTCAAACGCTCCTGCGTCCTGGTGAACAGCTTTTGCAAGAACGGGTGAATCCAGCAGAAATTGCTAATTTGGTGTTGGCTGGATCGACGGTGGCGGCGGGTCGAGCGCTGGGGGTGGTCTATGCCACTGGTGCCCAAACCGAGTTTGGCCAGGTTGCTCATTTAACTGTTATAGTCAACCGCGAAGCTAGTAATTTAGAAATACAAGTAGCCCAGATTGTGCGCGTAATTACGGTGATCGCTCTCAGTATGGGAGTGATAATTTTCTTGCTGGCCTATTTTTTAGTGGGCATTGAGATCAAAGAAAGCTTTTTGTTTGCGATCGGCATCATTGTAGCTCTAGTCCCAGAAGGATTATTACCCACTGTCACTCTGTCTCTGGCGATCGGAGTGCGGCGAATGGCCAAACAAAATGCGTTAGTCCGCAGACTCTCAGCGGTAGAATCGCTCAGTGCTACTACCGTAATCTGCACTGATAAAACTGGCACCTTGACTAAAAATGAAATGACGGTGCGCTATCTTTGGCTACCCCAGACAGCCTTGGCACCGATTGAAGTTACGGGATCAGGCTACGATCCCACTTCTGGTCAAATGCTAATGTCAGGTAATCAAGTGATCTCCTGGCCAGTACAACTATTATTGATAGGTTCGGCACTTTGTTCTAATGCCCGCTTAGTTCATCTCACTGCCCCTAGTCGCTGGCAGGAAATTGGCGATCCGACTGAAGCGGCATTATTAGTTGCTGCGGCTAAAGCCCAGCTCAATTTAGCCGATTTGCAACAGCAGTTACCACGGGTACGAGAAATCCCTTTTGATTCTCGCCGTTTAATGATGACGGTGGTTTTAAATTGGCGTTCGTCACAATTATGGTCAGATAGTTTCCCTTATATAGCTTTGACCAAAGGGGCACCTTTAGAAGTTTTGAAACATTGCCAGAAGATTTTGCGCAATGGTGTGGTGCAAGAATTGACCACTGTTGATTGTGATGAAGTTACTACTCAAAATGATCAGTTGGCTAAACAGGGTTTTCGAGTCTTGGGCTTAGCCGCCCGCAAAGGGGTTGATGAATTGTTAGATTTGAATGCTCAAGAATTAGAACAAAATCTGGTTTTTATTGGCCTGGTAGCAATGTTTGATCCCCCTCGACCAGAGGTAAAAAAAGCGATCGAACAATGTCATCAAGCGGGCATTAAGGTAACGATGGTGACAGGAGATTATGGACTAACCGCAGAAGCGATCGCCCGCCAAATTGGTTTAGTTACCGGTCAAGTTCGAGTAATTACGGGTAGTGGTATGGGTCATCTTTCTGAGGCACAGTTGCGCCAGGTTTTGAAATACCGCACTGGTTTAGTGTTTGCCCGCATGTCACCAGAACATAAATTACGCTTGGTACAGGCGTACAAAGATATTGGTGAAGTCGTTGCTGTGACTGGCGATGGAGTTAATGATGCCCCGGCTTTACGTGCAGCACATATCGGCATTGCCATGGGACTAAATGGGACAGATGTGGCACGAGAAGCAGCAGATATTGTGTTGACCGACGATAACTTTGCCACAATTGTAGCGGCGATCGAGCAAGGCCGATCAGTGTACCAAAATATCCGCAAGTTTATGACCTATATTTTGGCCTCGAATGTGGCAGAACTAGTGCCATTTTTGGCGATGGTGGCACTAAAAATACCGCCAGCTCTGATTGTGATGCAAATTCTAATTGTAGATTTAGGCACCGATATTTTGCCAGCATTGGCATTGGGGACAGAGCGAGCGGAGGCTGGTACGATGCAGCTATCACCTCGGGCTAAATCTAAGCCGCTACTCGATCGATCTTTGCTATTAAGAGCCTATTGTTTTTTAGGGGTGATCGAGGCTACTCTGTCGATGCTGGGCTTTTTCTTGGTTTGGTATAGCAATGGTTATGATTTGGCTGGGTTACAGTCGATCGCTCCCACGATTCTTTCTCATACTGCCAATCCTACTGTCATGTTGATTTATGCACAATCCACTACTATGACTTTGGCAACTATTGTTGCTTGCCAAGATGGTAACGTGTTTGCTTGCCGCTCTGAGCACAGTTCAATTTTTCGTTTAGGATTTTTCACCAACCCTTGGATTTGGCTAGGCATCGCGACAGAATGGATGCTAATTATTACCATCATCGATCTGCCCTGGCTACGGCAGATATTTTCTACCACACCATTAACCATTTGGCAGTGTCTCCTGCTGTTTTGCTGTCCAGCTATTTTGTTAGGAGCAGAAGAAATCCGCAAAGTGCTGAAATGTTATAATAAACATGAATACAACTATTCCACTACATTATGATTTGCGGAAAAATTCTTATAGCTTTTAGTGCATTTTGCACTTTGCTTTTCTCTGGTTCAGCATCAGCTCATTCAGTAATAGAAAAGGTAGTAGAGACAGGTGTTCTAACAGTGGGCACTAGCAAAGATGCATTTCCTTTTGCTTACAAAGATAGCCAAGGAAATTTAACTGGATATTCTGTGGATATGTTAACCCTGATTCAAAAGCAGCTTGAAAAACAATTGAAGCGCCCAGTGAGGATGGAATTAATTGCTCTTGCTCCGGCTGATCGCATTCCTAAATTAAAAAGTGGGGCGATAGATATTGTCTGTGATGCGGCCAGTTTTACCTGGGAGCGCAATCGTGACGTGGATTTTACAGTTAGTTATGCGACCACTGGAACCCAACTAATGGCGCGGAAAAATACTAAAGCTCGGGATATCGCTGCATTAGCAGGACAAAAAATTGGAGCGCTACCTGGAACAACTAGCGAAGAGGCTGTGCGTAAGGCACAGCCTCAAGCCAAGCTGGTATTAGTCAAAGATCGAGCTGAAGGTTATAAGCTACTGCAGGAGAATAAAATTATGGCGTTTGCTGATGATCGAGTTTTACTGGAAGCTTGGCTTCAAAGAACAGCTAATGCTAAGGATTTTCAGATTTTGAGTGCCCCACTATCTAAAGAAGGCATTGCTTGTATGGTGCCAGAAAACAATTCGACTTTTTTGGATACTGCGAACTATTCTTTAGTCCGCTTTATGCAGGGGTTTATTAAAGGCAAGCCATCTTATGTTCAGACCTTCGATCGCTGGTTTGGTGCCCAGAGCGTCTTGCCTTTATCCCGAGATCTCCGAGAACTGGTAATTGAAAACATGCGCTTAGTTATTGATACCAAGCAAGAAATACCTGATAGTGAGCTGTAACTTGCCATGGGCGCTTTCTGACAAGTTATGTTATTGCAACTTTTCCTGAAGAATAATCAATTTAAGTCCATTTTGTATTCTCACAAGTTCCTCAACTTTAAGAGTTATAACTGAAACCAATAGAAAGCCAAGCTTCTACGTTAAATAGTAGGTGAATACGATGTTTCATAAGATTTTGGTAGCGATCGATAATTCTGATCTTGGGAGCAATATTTTTGGGCAAGCGATCGAATTCGCCCAGGCTAATAAGTCGGAAATGATGCTAATACATGTCCTACTCTTGCTGGACGATATCTATCCTGGGAATCCTTATGTGGGAATGCCTCAAATGGCATGGCAGGCATACCATGAAAAGTGGGTCGAATGTTACTCAGTCTTCAGCACAGCGTGAAGTCACCAGGGCAGAAGTGACAGCTACATAGATTAAAGATGAAACTATCAGAAGCCCTTTCTCGACTATTACTAGAATATACTGATAGACCTCTACCTATCTATATATTGCTTAAATATGCTGGGAGTAACGGTTTTGGAATGATTGCCGGAATGTTAACGATTCCAATGTTGATTCCAATCCCAATTCCTTTGGCCGGTTTTTCGGCATTGGTAGGCAGTGGAATTATTTTAGTTGGCTGTCAATTGGCTTTAGGCTTTGATAAACCCGATTTACCGAAATGTATTGCTCGTCAGGAGTTATCGCCAGATGCTTCTCAAAAATTACTAAAAAGATTAAATCAATTGCTTCAGCCGCTAGAAAGTATGTCCAGGCAGCGCTTTTCTTTATTTACCAACGATCGAGGGTGGGGGCGAATCACTGGTGCTTGTCTAGCTTGGGATGCTTTATTATTATCGTTACCATTACCAATTCCATTTACCAATCTCATCCCTGCTTACACAATACTATTCTTGGCAATAGGTTTGTTAGAATCTGATGGGTTGTTTATTCTTATTGGTTATGGTTTGACAACAGCCACGACTGTTTTTTTCGGGAGTATTGCTGGAATTGCTTGGCAGCTTTTGACTCGATGGCTAAACATATAATTGATAAGTTCACGAAGCCAGAAGCTGTATGTACAAGAAGCCAATTAGATTTAACTGACCAGCGCTGGTAAACGGATCACCATCACAGAGCACAAAGCATGATGTAAGACATAGCTACTAGTACTACCTAAAAAGAATTCGTTTAATGTTGATTTCTGGTTTCGCCCCATGAGAATCGAATCTGCTGACCAGTTTTTTGCTGTATCACAAATCATTGGGCCAGCATCTCCGAAGCTCTGTAAGATTTCGGCCTTAATACCACGCTCACTAGCTTGCTGTGCAAAAGATTGAAGTCTCTTCATTCCTCGTTGCTCGTATTTTTGCCATTCTTCTAAGTATGCCCTAAT
>JAYUSV010000380.1:0-13826 GCA_043755495.1 Synechococcales cyanobacterium | reverse complement strand
GCTGATGCTCCGACATAATTTCTTGCTTACGCTCTTGCGTTAAAGACATGAATCCTTCTAGATTTTGGCGAATTGTGCGATTAATTATATTAGCACTTACTTCTCACATTTCCCAACCCCTATGGCTGATTCTCCCCGCTCTACCTCGATCGCGCCCTTGCGGCAGGTGATGGCCTACGGCGCAAACTATCGATCGGCCAGTAACCAGGCCATTGTGGCTTCGATCGCCAACAAGATTTTTGACATTGCCCCCGAAGTATTGATCGCCGCTGCGGTGGATGTGGTGGTACAGAAACAGCAGTCTTTCTTGGCCAAGCTGGGCTTTGTGGATATTACTCAGCAGTTATTGGTGCTAACTGGGGTGACGATCGCTATTTGGGTGGCAGAATCTGTTTCGCAATATATCGCCACCCGGCTGTGGCGCGGCTTGGCGCAAAATATTCAGCATGAAATGCGGTTAGCGGCCTATGGGCATTTGCAAGAGATGGATCTGGCCTTCTTTGAGAACAGTAATACCGGCAACCTGATGTCGATTTTGAATGATGACATTAACCAGCTAGAGCGCTTTTTGAATGGTGGAGCCAATGAGTTGATTCAGCTTATTGTGTCTGTATTGGCGATCGGCGGAGCGTTTTTTTTTCTGACTCCTAAAATAGCGGTGTTTGCGATGCTGCCGATCGTGCCAATTATTATTGGATCGATTTGGTTTCAGGGTAAACTTGCCCCCTACTATGCCGAGGTGCGCGATCGAGCGGGTTTGTTGAACGATCGACTCTCTAACAACCTGGGCGGCATTACTACCATTAAAAGCTTTACGACCGAAGCCTATGAGCAGCAGCAGGTTAGCAACAGTAGCGCAGCTTATCGCCAGAGTAATCGCAGGGCAATCGCTCTCAGTGCGGCTTTTGTGCCCTTAATTCGGATTTTGGTGCTGGCGGGCTTTTCGGCCACTTTGCTCTATGGGGGTTTTGAGGTGGTGAATGGCAATTTATCGGTGGCCATTTACAGCGGCTTGGTGTTTATGACTCAGCGATTGCTGTGGCCACTGACCAGACTAGGCGAAACTTTGGATCTGTATCAAAGATCGATGGCTTCTGCCCGGCGGGTGATGGATTTATTAAATACACCCAAGCCGATCGATAACACTGGTACTAAGTCGATCGATCGAGTACAAGGAGCTGTGGCTTTCCAACAGGTGGGCTTTGCTTATGCGGGCAACCCAGCGCTGTTTGAAAATTTGTCTTTGGTAGTCCCCACCGGCCAAACTATTGGGATTGTGGGTGCTACGGGTTCAGGTAAAAGCACTATTTCTAAGCTATTGCTGCGGCTATATGAGATTCAGAGTGGCGTGATTTCGATCGATGGCATCGATATTCGGGAGTTTCATACTTCTGACTTACGGCGAAATATTGGTCTAGTAAGCCAAGATGTGTTTTTGTTCTATGGCACTGTTCGAGAAAACATTGCTTACGGAATGCCCAATGCTAACTTTGAAAAAATCCAAGCTGCTGCCAAAGTTGCTGAAGCTCATGAATTCATCGCAGCTTTGCCCCAAGGCTATGACACCATCGTTGGTGAACGCGGCCAAAAGCTTTCTGGTGGACAGCGCCAACGGATTTCGATCGCCCGCGCCGTGCTCAAAGATCCGCCAATTTTGGTGTTAGATGAGGCTACTTCGGCGGTAGATAACGAAACTGAGGCGGCGATTCAAAGATCTTTGGCAACTATTACCAAAGATAGAACTACGATTTCGATCGCTCATCGTCTTTCTACTATCCGTCATGCTCACTGTATTTATGTGATGGATCGAGGCCAAGTTGTAGAAAGTGGTACTCATGAGGAATTGCTGTCGATGGACAAAATCTATGCCAGTCTTTGGCAGGTGCAGTTAGGTTTGGGAGAATCTACAATTCATTGATACCAGACAAATCACAGGTCGTAAGCTTAGCCCAGCTGTTAAATCGGCTGGCATTAAGCTGGCGGCTTGGCAAAACATAGAATACAATTAAAGACATCTAATTCAGAGTCTTATTAATCACATGGATATCAGCCTGAAAAATATTCATTCTTTGACTGAGTTTAAGCGTAATGCCAATGTTTATGTAGAGCAGGTGCGAAATAGTCTGTCTCCTTTGGTTTTGACTATTAATGGTGAAGCTGCGGTGATTGTGCAGGATGCCGCAGGCTTTCAGGCGATGATCGATCGACTGCGGGCGGTAGAGGCAGAGCTACAAGAATTGAAGCTGGCTCAGCTCCGTGATGATTTGCAAGTGGGAATTGATCAGCTCGATCGAGGAGAGGGCGAAAGTTATACAGAGGATACAATGCACTTATTATTTGAGGATATTAAGCGGCAAGGTCGAACAGGCTTGGAAATTGACTAATGAGCAAGCGAGTACAATTTTCTCTGGCAGCATTGCAAGATCTACGAGATATCTGGCGTGGATTGGCTGAATACGGTACTTTGACGCTGGCCGATACAAAAATAGCCATGTTACAAAATAAGTTGGTGATGTTGTCTCAGTTTCCAGAATCTGGTCGGCGGAGAGAAGAGTTGGCAATGGGGATGCGTAGTTTTCCGGCTGTAGAGTTTGTGATTTTTTATCGTGTTTTTGCTGACTATATACAGATAGTGAAAGTTTTGAATGGGCGTAGAGATATTGAAAGTATTTTGATACTCCCCATACCTGCGCCTCCGATCCGCAAGCGGATCGATTAGCTAAATTTTCAAGATTAGCCAAATATTTCAATGGATCTCAGGTCAGTAGCTTTCAAAAATGGTCTCTACCCTGCTAAATTAGTATCAGCGAATACAGTTAACAATGGCTTAAAAAGATTATTGGTTTATAGGTAGGAAAAACATTTTTGAGTACCCATGGAATTATCAAGCTATCAGTTGGGTGAGTTTTATGATGAGCTATTTTTGGCTGATGGCAGTTTTCGGCCAGCCGCCACGACATTGCTCGATCGAGTAGCCAGTTTATCGATCGAGCAGCTACAGCATCATCAGCAAATGGCACAATTAGCCCTGCTAAAAATAGGCGTGACCTTCAATCACTATGCCGATAGTCAGTCTACTGAAAAAATCTTACCGTTTGATATTGTGCCCCGTATTTTGCCGATCAGCGAGTGAAAATGGCTAGAGCGCGGACTAAAGCAGCACATTGAGGCACTGAACTTGTTTTTAGGTATATTTCATTACAACATTTTTTAATTTATGAAAATGTTTTTTAGGGGTTGACATTTCATTAGAGTACCCGATAATGTCATTGCATGGCTAAATGATAGTTCAATACACGATAAATGTATTTGGGTTTTCGTCTAGCTGTGGTGTACTACCGTTTGGAAAAAATTATGACTATTGAAATCAAAGAGTTAGTATCTAACGGCTCGATTCTAATCGATTTAACTGATGCTGAATCGAGTCAAGTGAATGGCAGTTATACTGCACTTATTATAGCGGGGACGGGGAACGTTGTTCTAGCCGCTCGAGCTGCCGGTCTTGTCGGTGGAAAACGAAATACGCCAAGCTTGTTCCAGCAACAGCTTAACCTTGGAGTTCCACGTAGAATAGTTGAGGACGGGGCTTTTTTAGCTAACTTTGCTGGTGGGGGTCGATATACTCTTCCAATTACATCTTCTAAGCTGGAGGGTTAAGCTCATAGGCAACCTCCTGCTCTGCCGAAGGTTTTAGCATTTGATTTGCCACTTTGAGCGGCAAATCAGCACCTCTTAAAGAAGGCAGTCCGACTACTCGTTAAAGAGATTTATTTGATTATCATCGGTTAAGTTGACAAGACCTCTAAACCTATCCTTGAGTATTTTCACCCAGTCTCCGAACTATCATATCGCGAATTTCAGCCGCGTCTGCGCCCAGATTTGCGAGTACTTGAAGGGCGATCCCGTCTTCAACACGGAGCATACCAAGCATAAGATGCTCTGCGTCGAGATAGTTATGTCCGAGTCGTTCAGCTTCTTCTCCAGCTAGATTGATAGCGCGATCTGCTTTTGACGTAAAGCGGTAGCAGCGATCAATGGCGAAATCCGAACCGCGTCCGATAATCTTTTCGACTTCGATCCTCGCCTGTTCGAGAGTAACTTCCTCCGACTCCAGTGCCTTAGCTGCTACGCTAGTTTTCCCAGGGATCGTTCCCAGACGGAGCGTTCCCAGCAAGATTTGTTCGGTACAGACGAAGCTGTGCCCAAGGCGGCGTGATTCATCCTGAGCCAACATAATGACTTTGATGGATTTTTCTGTAAGACGTTCAACCATATCTGTTTTCCCTCCAATGCCTCTTGCCTAATATCTACAAATCATAATAGATTATTGGTGGGATTGGTAGGAGAATTGCACTTTCAATTAGGCAGAGCACAGCAAATTGTGTTTCATAGCAATTCCTGGTTTTTTAGGTTGATAGTAATGAGCAATTACTATGTAGTAAGAGCATTTAGATATGAAAATTTAATTTAGGAAATCAGAATATCATGTCAGGAAAAATTATCACTGAAGGCGATCGACTATTGAAGGCTGATATTGCTCGCGATATTTTTAAAGTCGATGGAAGTGGAATCAAAGTCGGCATCATCTCTAATAGCTTTGATGCCAAAGGTTTATTAGCAAATGACATTGTTAATGGTGAGTTACCTGGTGCTAACAATCCAGAAGGTAAATTTCAACCAGTTCGAGTGTTGAGAGATCTAAAATCAGATAATATTTTTGCTGATGAAGAAGGCAGGGCATTAGCTCAAATAATTCATGACGAGGCTCCTGGCGCAGAACTCATATTTCATACTTCTATAGCGGATTCTGGAGGTGTTAATGATCGCAGCTACTCAGAAGCTGTAAATGCCCTCGTTTCTGCTGGTGCTAATATTATTGTTGAAGATGTTATAGTTCCGACTTCTATCTTCCAAGATGGAGAAGCCGCTCAAGCTGCAAAAACTGCCATAGATAAAGGAGTTACGGTTATTTCATCCGCTGGAAATAATGGTAATATCTCCTATGAAAGTGCTTACCGTAGCGGTAATACGACTTTTAACTTTGGCGGTAAAACTTTTGAAGCTTTTGACTTCGACCCTAGTAAAAATGTTGATCTTTTCCAAAAAATAACAGTTACAAAAGACGATACGGCCATACTGCCTTTACTGACTTGGAGCGATCCAAATGGCAAAGTTTCATCTGACCTAGAGCTGTTTTTAGTCAGTAGTCCTACCTTACCTGACGAAAGAGCCGAAAACGTACTGGCTGTGTCAGGTATCCCCTCTGAAACGGCGATCGATGACCCCTTGCGCAGCCTGTTCTACCTCACTACAAAAGACCAAGACTTATATCTGGTAATTGGTCGGGAATTAAATGGTACTAATGCTCCTCGCAAAATTAAATGGATTAGTACAGCAAATGGGCTTGATCGTACTACTAAGTATGAATATATTAATAGTAATCCACTTGAGACTGGCTCCTCAACTGTTTCTGGTCAAGCTAATTTAGCAGAAACGATTGCGGTGGGTGCCGCCGATTCAAACCAAGACTTTACATCAGGACAAGCTAAGGTCAGAAGTTATTCCAGTGAAGGTAGTTCACCAATTATATTTAGTAATGAAGGCGATCCCCTATTTAATCAGCAAGAAACCACCAAGTCAGATCTGATCGCTCACTGCGGAGTTTTTAATTCCGATGATGAAGACGATCTTCTGCTAAATCCTCAAGGAAGAGTCAAGCCAGATATCATCGCTCCTGATGGAATTGCTACATCGGTAGCCGGTTTCGAGACATTCACAGGAACCTCAGCATCAGCACCAGGGATTGCTGGCATCGTCGCGCTGATGCAGCAGGCTGCTGGCGGAGCTAACGTACTTACCCCACAACAGATTAAAGAAATACTTCAAGACACATCTGTTCCAGTGAATCTAGCATCTGGAATGACTAACCCATTTCCTGGTGTTGGCCTACCCCAAGCAGACTTAGCAGTTGCTCAGGCGCAAGAGATTTCTGGCAATATCAAGTATGACCATGGTTCATTTGATTTCGTATCATGTTGCTAATTGACTAGAAAGTTTAATTTTGATTAGAGATTTTTCACGGACGATCAAATATTGGTAGTCATCGTCAGGCTGCATTCTATTACCTGCACTTGCCAAATAGTATCAATGAATACAGTTAACAGTGACCTAAAAAGATTACTGGTTTACATATAGAAAAACATTTTTGAGCACCTATGCAATTATCAAGCTATCGATTGGGTGAGTTCTACGACGAGCTATTTTTAGCGGATGGCGGTTTTCGGCCAGCCGCCACTACTTTACTGGAGCGAGTAGCTAGTTTGTCAATCGAGCAATTGCATCACCACCAACAAATGGCGCGACTAGCGCTGCTAAAAATGGGAGTGACATTTAACCACTATGCCGATAATCAGTCTACTGAAAAAATATTACCGTTCGATATTATTCCTCGTATTTTGCCGATCAAGGAGTGGGAATGGCTAGAGCGGGGGCTAAAGCAGCGCATTGAGGCGCTAAATTTGTTTTTGGCAGATATTTACAGCGACCAAAAAATCATCACCGATGGAGTTGTTCCCGCCGAGCTAATTTTTTCTGCCCCAGGTTTTTTAAAACCCTGCATGGGCTTAAAGCCCCCTCAGCAAATTTGGTGCCATATCACGGGCACTGATTTGGTGAGAGACAAAGATGGTAATTGGTATGTATTAGAAGATAATTTGCGCTGTCCTTCAGGAGTTTCTTATGTGCTCGAAAACCGCCGAGTGATGAAGTCAACCTTTCCCCAGTTATTTGAAAGCACACCGATTTTACCGGTAGAAGACTACCCCAGCCACTTACTAAATACTTTGATGTACTTAGCCCCAGAGGCTTTGCGTAGTCCTACAGTGGTCGTCCTCACCCCAGGAATTTACAACTCAGCTTATTTTGAGCATTCTTTTTTGGCGCAGCAAATGGGGGTGCAGCTAGTAGAATGCCGCGATTTGAAAATTGCTAATGGCTATGTACAAATGCGCACTACCAAAGGCTTCCAAAAAGTAGACGTAATTTATCGGCGCATTGATGATGAATTTATTGATCCACGGGCTTTTCGCCCAGATTCGCTCTTAGGAGTACCAGGACTAATGGAAGTCTATCGAGCAGGGCGAGTGGCGATTGCTAATGCATTGGGCACTGGAGTTGCTGACGATAAAGCGGTATATGCCTACATGCCCCAAATTATCAAATATTATTTAGGTGAAGAACAGATTATTCCCAATGTGCCTACATATCTTTGCTCCGAACCAAGTCAGCAGCAGTATGTATTAGAACATCTCGCCGAGCTAGTGGTGAAGGCTACGGGCGAATCGGGAGGCTATGGAATGTTGATTGAGCCACAGTCTACAGCCACCGAACGCAGTGAATTTGCCGATCGAATTCGGGCTAATCCTCGTAACTATATTGCCCAGCCTACCTTGTGTCTATCCCGAGTTCCTACTCTGTTTAATGATGGATTGGCCGGTAGACACGTAGATTTACGTCCTTACATTTTGCATGGTGAAGAAATCTATGTTAATCCGGGTGGCTTGACGCGAGTAGCGCTCCAGGAGGGTTCCTTGGTAGTAAATTCTTCTCAGGGGGGAGGCACCAAAGATACCTGGGTAGTGCAGTAGCGCCAAGATCTAAACTATTATTTTCAGAGATGCTATTATGCTAAGTCGTGTTGCTGATTCAATTTACTGGCTCAATCGCTATATCGAGCGAGCTGAAAACATCGCTAGATTTGTAGAAGTTAATCTTAATTTGCTGCTAGATTGCAGTGTGGTTGTAGAGCAACAGTGGGAGCCATTAGTAAGCACCACAGGTGATGTGGAGATGTTTCGCAGTCGTTACAGCACGCCAACTGCTGAAAATGTAGTGAGGTTTTTGACCTATGATGAAACATATCCCAATTCAATTATGTCTTGCCTGAATGTGGCCAGAAATAATGCTAAATCGGTGCGCGATGTAATTTCATCAGAAATGTGGGAACAGGTAAATAGCTTCTATTTTATGGTGAAGGATTCTTCTCCTGATGGTAACTTACCAGAATTACCAGATTTCTTTGCAGCAGTGCGGATGGCTAGTCATCAGTTTGCTGGGGTGATGGATGCCACCATGTCGCACAATGAGGGCTGGCATTTTGGTCAGCTAGGTAGGTTAATTGAACGAGCTGATAAAACGGCGCGTATCTTAGATGTAAAGTATTTTTTGCTGATGCCCGATGGCTTGGGCACCGCCCTAGATGAGCTGCAATGGATTGCCCTTTTAAAATCAACCAGCGGCTATGAAATGTATCGGAAAGCTTTCCACCAGATTAACCCCCGTGATGTTGCCCAGTTTTTGGTTTTTGATCGAGAGTTTCCTCGATCGATCTACTCTTGCTTACTACGGGCAGAAAAATCGCTGTACTGCATTAGTGGTAATGGTGGTACTTGGAGTAATTCAGCCGAACGCACCTTAGGAAAGCTCCGATCACAGTTAGACTATATGTCGATCGAAGAAGCCATCGATCGAGGGCTGCATGAATTCTTAGACGAAACCCAAAGTCGTTTAAACTTCGTCAGTCAAGGCATCAGTGAAACCTTTTTCACCTTAGAATATTAGTTTGGAATATCAACATGTTTCAAATTTCTCACTCGATTACCTACGAATATTCTCAACCAGTGACTTTGCTGCCACATAAATTACGCCTCCGACCACAATGTAGTGGTCAGCAGTCAGTCACTCAATTTTCATTGCAAATTTCGCCAACACCTCTAAAAATGGTCAATGTGCGTGATTTAGATGGCAATGATATTTTACAAGTGTGGTTTGAGACTGTGCCGGTGCAAAGGCTTCAGATCCAGAGCCAAGTACAGGTGACTTCTCATCTCAGTGCTCCCTTTGACTATTTACTAGAAACTTGGGCCATACAGCTCCCGATCGATTACTCCCATTTAGTTTGGCAAAGACTACAGCCCTATTTACAGGGATACTTGGGCGTTGTCATTGACCCAGTGGCAGCACAGTTAGGTACAGAAATTTGGTCAGAGCATAAGGGAGTCGCAGATTTTTTAAATGCTTTAAATCAAAAAATTTATAAATCTTGCGGGTATTTGTTGCGGGTAGATGGTCTGCCTTGGCCACCGGGCGTAACTTGGAGTAAAAGAGCTGGCTCTTGCCGCGATTTGACAGTTTTGTTTATGGAAGTTTGTCGATCGGTTGGTTTGGCCGCCAGATTTGTCAGCGGCTATGAAGCGGGGGTTGAGGCTCCCGAGCGATACCTACACGCTTGGGCGGAAGTGTTTTTACCAGGAGCCGGGTGGCGAGGGTATGACCCTACCCATGGTTTGGTAGTGGCCGATGGACACATTGTGTTGGCAGCAGCCCCTAGCCAACAACAAACTATGCCAGTGGAAGGCCGGGTACAGGGCAAAATAGTAACCGAAAAAATGACTCAGCAACTATTAATTCAAAAATCCTGAAAAGTCATCCAGATCAGCGGGTTCAGAAAAATCTGGGATCCAAATTACTGGAGGCACTCGATCGAAAGCTTCCTGGAGGGAGTTTTCCCACTGTTGACGGACTTTCAGCAAGTAAGGATCACCTCGGCGCAGTTTAATCTGGTGACTAATGCGCAAACTATCGTTGTGATACATCACCAAATCAATGGGTGGTCCAACTGAAATATTAGATTTCATGGTGGAGTCGATCGACAACAAAGCACACTTCGCGGCATCTTCTATCTTGGTCTGAAATGTCAAAGTCCGGTCCAAAATTGGCCTACCATATTTAATTTCACCAATCTGTAAAAAGGGCGTTTCGGGCATGGCTCGAATAAAATTACCTTGGCTATAGATCATATACAAAGCCGTAGGATTTTCACCAATCTGACCGCCTAGCAAAATATTACAATGGTAATCAATGCCATCTTTTTCTAGCCATTCCCGCTCGCGGCTTTGGATGACTCTTAGGGTCTGGCCAATGTAACGGGCGGCTTCAGCGATGGTAGAAATATTATGGAGGTTTTCGCGCTCAGGATCTTTGAGGTCTTCTTGCAAGGCCGTGATCGTGGCTTGGGTAATGGATAAATTCCCGGAGGTACAAAGAATTAATACTCGATCGCCTTTAGTAGCGCTATCGCCCGATAGCCTTGCTTGCGCCTTCGGCGATCGAGAGAAATCAAACAGCTTCCGATAAGTAGAAACATGGTCTACACCAGCATTCGTGCGCGAATCTGCTGCCATCACCAATCCATAGCAAGTAATAATTCCTAGGCAGTATGTCACTATTTTTGTCCAAATTCTCTGCCCAGTATAAATTACATCTTATACTTCTGCCAAATATCTCCATAGAGAATATCTGCTGTTTTCCAAGGCTTGTGGTGTCCACCACTCCAATGAATAATAGCGATTTCTGATAAATCTTTCTTTAACAGCCAAGTAATTAACTTTGTATTCCCAAATCCGCACCGATTCCAGCGCCGATCTAACTGAACATAGTCCTTAAAAATCAGGTTGAGGATTGTTTCATCATTGAGCTGAAACATATAACCACATTGCTTATCCCAGTCTAGATAATAACTTAATTTCTGATAATATTCTTTTGACCAAAAGGATATATCAGTAAATAGTACTCCGGCATTAAAAGTTTTTTTGAATTTACGCAGTTCTGCTATAGCCTTAAATGGGTTGGCAAAATGGAAAATTGCCGGGAAAAAATGAGGACAGGAAGCAAAGTATTGCTGGGCTGAAAAATCCATAGAGTCATAAAGCTTGGCAATGTCTTCGATCACAACAATATCAGTATCTAAATAAATAATCTTTTTCAGATTTGGAAAGATTTTATTCAAATACAACCGAGAAAATAACATGTACAAAGCAATAGTTCTTTGCGGCGTTGGTTTGTACTTGTCAGCAACATATTGTTGGATTTCTTGAGAAGGCTGAAATTCTTTAATCTGGAACTCAAAGGCACAATCACCTGGAAAATATTTAGCTAGTTCAGTTTCAAAAAAATGGGTTTCACCTGCCGGAATAATTAAGTTAAAGCAAAGCCTTTCTGGCTGTGCGGTATTTTGCACGATCGAATTAACAGTAGCTAATAATCCAAACAGATAAGCCGAATTCAATGAAAAAATAATATCAATTTTCATGTGTGGTGGTTTACTAATTTATTATCGAAAACAGTGTGTAAACCATTTATGCAGATGACTAGAACTCATTAGCACCACAGTCTGACCCGTAAAGTTTATCAGCAAATGTTATTGAAACTACTGTTAGATCTTTGTTAGAATCTTCTTG
This sequence comes from Synechococcales cyanobacterium, assembly GCA_043755495.1. GTDB lineage: Bacteria > Cyanobacteriota > Cyanobacteriia > Cyanobacteriales > Chamaesiphonaceae > JAAFHZ01. The sequence continues at coordinate 2,529 of JAYUSV010000380.1, read as the reverse complement.
AGGTATTTTCCAGTATAAGAAGTCGGGTGTGCGGCTACAGTTTCTGGGGTACCTGCTACCACAATCTGGCCACCTTCACCACCGCCCTCGGGGCCAAGATCGATTGCCCAGTCGCTACAGCGAATCACGTCTAGGTTATGTTCGATCGCAATCACTGAATTCCCTTTATCTACCAATCTTTGCAGCACATCCAGCAACTTATGCACGTCATAAAAAGATAAGCCGGTAGTTGGTTCATCAATTAAGTACAAAGTTTTACCAGTCGCCCGTTTGGATAATTCCGCTGCCAACTTCATTCGTTGGGCTTCCCCACCCGACAAAGTTGGTGCCGTTTGTCCTAGTCGCACATAGCCCAGCCCCACATCCAATAAAGTCTGGAGCTTGGTGGCTGCCCGAGGGATATTTTCAAAAAAGACTAAAGCTTCTTCGATCGTCATATTCAAAACCTCGGCGATCGACTTCTCCTTATATTTCACCTGCAAAGTCTCCCGGTTATACCGATCGCCTTTGCAAACCTCGCAGCTCACATACACATCTGGCAAAAAGTTCATCTCAATAATGTTCACACCTTGCCCACTACAAGCTTCACAGCGTCCACCTTTGACATTAAAAGAAAACTGTCCTGGCTTGTAACCTCGGGTTTTGGCTTCGATCGTCAACGAAAAAGCCTCCCGAATTAAATCAAACAAGCCCGTATAAGTAGCAGGATTAGAGCGGGGAGTCCGCCCGATCGGCGATTGATCAATCACAATTACCTTATCGATCGCCTCAATGCCCGTCAGTTTTTTCACCTCAGTAGGAAAAGGTACTCTTCGGGTCAGATGATGCTGCAACGCTGGATGCAGTAAATCATTCACCAAAGTAGATTTCCCAGAACCCGATACCCCCGTTACTGATACCAACATTCCCAACGGAAAATCAACATCAATCTTTTTCAAGTTATGCCGACAGGCTTGGTGCAGCCCGATCGATTTCCCAGAACCCTCTCGTCGTACCGTTGGTGTGGGAATCGACTTCCGCCCCGATAAATAATCCCCAGTCAAAGAATTTTTGGCCTTCAGCAGATCTTTCAAAGTCCCCTGGGAGACAATTTCACCCCCATGAACTCCTGCCCCCGGTCCAATATCTACAATGTAATCCGCCGCCCGCATGGTGTCTTCGTCATGCTCCACCACAATTAGGGTATTTCCCAAATCTCGCAGCTTCAATAAGGTAGCCAATAGCCGATCATTATCTCGTTGATGTAGACCAATACTCGGCTCATCCAACACATACAATACCCCCGTCAGACCCGAACCGATCTGCGTCGCCAGCCGAATTCGTTGGGCTTCACCGCCCGAGAGAGTGGTAGCCGATCGACCCAGGGTTAAATAATCTAGTCCCACATCTAACAAAAACTTCAGCCGCGCCTTAACTTCTTGCAACACCAACTCAGCAATCTTAGCCTGTCGCTCACTCAGACTCACTTGTTGAATACGCTGCTGACATTGATCGATCGAACAGTCGGTAAAATCTAAAATTCCGTACTGACCAATTTTTACCGCCAAAGCTTCTGGTTTTAAGCGCTGTCCTTGACAAGTTGGACAAGGCCGATCGACCAAAAAAGCATCCAGTCTTTGCTTCTGTAGCTCCGAGCCATCATCGTACTGTCGCCGCAAAATTTTAATTACCCCGCGATAATGACGAAATTCACCAATACTTTCCATCCATACTGGCTCATTGGTGCCCTGCAAAATAATTTGCTGCTGCTCTGCTGTCAGTTTTTCCCAGGGAGTAGTTAACTCAAACCCATAGGCTTGCCCCAAATTTTGCAGCAGAGATAAATAGTAAGAATTATCTTTATCTGCCCAAGGCAAAATTGCCCCATAGAGCTGAGCTTGAGGGTCGGGCACAATCAATTCTGGCGCAAACAAACGCAGGTTGCCCAAACCATGACATTCTGGGCAGGCTCCATAAGGCGAGTTAAACGAAAATAACCGAGGAGTCAGTTCTTCCATCACCGCCCCATGTTCTGGGCAGGCGAATTTTTCTGAGAACACTAAGTCGAGAATCTCCTCATCTTTATCTGCCAGGATATTGATTACCGCAATGCCTTCGGACTGCTTCAAACAAGTCGCCAAAGAATCCGCCACCCGCGAAGCAATCCCGGCTTTTTGCACCAGCCGATCGATCACAATTTCGATCGTGTGCTGCTGGTTTTTATCTAAAGCAATGCGGTCAGACAACTCCCGAATTTCACCGTTAACTCTGACCCGCACAAAACCACTGGCCGCCAAGCTAGACAATAATTTCTGGTGGGTACCCTTTTTGCCCCGTATTACCGGCGCTAAAATCTGAAACTTAGTTTTTTCTGGTAACTCTGCCACCCGATCGCACATTTCATCAATAGTCTGAGGCGCGATTGATCGATCACAGTGAGGGCAATGAGGCACACCAGCGCGACCAAAGAGCAGTCTGAGATAATCATAAATTTCTGTCACCGTACCCACAGTAGATCGGGGATTATTAGAAGTGGATTTTTGGTCGATC
>JAYUSV010000379.1:0-4284 GCA_043755495.1 Synechococcales cyanobacterium | reverse complement strand
GATCGCCTCTGGCGCAAGCACAGCTATCGAAACAATTTTGGCTGTGGCTAAGCGCTCGGTAAGGCGATTTTGGACTTGATCGACGGCTTCTTGATCGGTAGCAGCAGTAGCCTGACAATCAGGGAAATCTAGAATAGTCGCAGAGGACTGACCATCGGGGGTGTTTTCAAGGAGGACTTTATAAGTTGAGGCAACCATTGGTTTTTAGCTTAGCTAGTATAAGGAAATTCTGAGCTAATTTTAAGTTATTTTACAAGTGATCGGAACTGAGATACTCGGGTGAATGGCAATATTCACAAAGTGAACGGGCACGCCGACGGATTAGTTTTCGGGTTGTGTTGGACACCATTTGGCTTGGACTGCTAACTGGGCATTGATTAAGGTGAAGATTCTAGACAGGTCGGAGATACCTGCTAGTTCGGCTTGCTCTTCTGGCGTAAGGCTGCGCTGTTTTTTTTGTTGCTGAAGATCTTCAAATTTGGATTGCAGCTCTTCGTTGAATTTGAACAGATATACTTCTCCCATTTGGCTCATAGTGATGCCAGTGCGCATTAGGGAGGAAGGTTGAACCATGAATTGAGCGACCATTGGTTTTAGCCCAGGGTGAATGAGGAGGTTGTATACTCAATAATAGATTGAAGGAAAGTTTATGGAAAACTCAATAGAGCAAAGATTAAGCCAAGTGGAAGCGGCTATTCGTGAACTACAGCAGCAAAAAGCTTCCTCCGAGCCAAATTGGCTGAAAGAAATCACGGGTTCTTTTGCCGACGATCCGATTTTTGATGAGGTGATTGCTTATGGGCGGGAGATTAGACAGGCCGATAGCTCTGCTTGTGCCTTTGGCGATCAACCTACCGATGAAAAATCTGACCTAAAAGTAAGATAGCTACAATGGATTTGAGGATTGCGGCGATCGCTATGTTTCAACAACTTATCATCTTAACTCGCAATCGCAAAGATTTTGTCAAGTTTCCAGGGATTACCACAGAAGATTGGACAACTTGAATTAGATATATCGGTAATAATTGGGGCCGGAATGACGGGTGTTGCGGCAGCGGCAAGCCCAGGCTATTATCAGTTGATATTTTTCAAGGTATGAATTATTTGAACCAACTTTGTTGGGTCGCAGCTTCTTCTTCAGGATGTATACCAAGGCATGTGAGGTTTACACGACCTTGGTGATCAATTTCACGGATTTTGACCACGATTTTATCATCAATGCTCACTTCATCTTCCATTTTACTCACTCTATAATTAGCTACCTGAGAAATATGAAGCAAGGCTTGTTTGCCCGGTAAAAATTCTATGTGCGCACCGATTGGAATAATTCGAGTCACACGTCCAGCAAAAACATCACCAACTTTAAAACGCTGTGTCTTGCCAACAATCAATTGAGGTGTTTCTACTAAATGCTGAGCTACAGAAACAAAATCAAAGCCAATAGCTATGATTGATTTTGCTGCTGACCACTTAATCAAATCTGTAGCGCCCGATTTTGCTAAATTTGATAAAATCTCCAGAAGCTCATCGCTTTTCTTTAACCGCTCCAACACCTCAACATTCTTCACCCACCCCAAAGCCTGAGTAGCCAAAGCCAGCACCGGCTCCAACTTAATCTTCCGCACTATTTCTATAAAAGCATCGATCGGCGGCTCATCTCGCCAAGCCAAAGCCTCAAACAAATCAATCTCCTCCCCCGCATCTCAGCACCCCTCAAAAGCGTTCATAATCTCAGCAGTAGTATGAAGATTATCGTAATTCATCGGCTCAAGGGCTACTCAAAATTCAACCTCTCCATCCTAATAGATCCCCTACCTCACCGCCACCAGCCTGCAACTTCCGCAACGAAAATTCACGATTATTTTTCTAAGACCCCAGTGCTATCAAGCCAATGACATCGATCGACTATCATAAGTACACAGAGTAAGTTGGCACCAAGTAAAAACACAATGAATGCAAAACTCTCTAATTCAGACCAAAGCACCGATTTAGTGGTCGTTCACGATGACACTAAATCCACAAATAGATCATCTCGATTCCATCAATGGGATCAGATATCTGACATTGATGCAGCAATGTTGAAAGCTGAATTTTCCCAAGAAGATAAAATATTTGCCGAAGCCATCCTGCCAGAATACTCCTCAAATCTTCGGCAAGAGGATTGCGCATGAGCCGTGGTGATGTTTATCTTGCAGATCTCAATCCCAGCAGAGGTTCAGAACAGGCCGGGATTCGCCCGGTTGTTATTGTGCAACGCGAGGCAATTGATCGATTTACCAAAACAGTGGTCATTGTGCCACTCACTTCCAACCTTCGCCGTTTAAACATTCCCGGTACCTTCACCATTCCCGCTGAAGAAGGTGGACTCACTCAATAAGCAGGAAGTGAATATCGCCAAGCTGGCAGAAGAAGCTGCAAAGAAACAAGCAGCAGCTATTCAGCGATCGGCTGAAAACTCCCAAAGAGAGATTGAAAATCTCAGAGAAAGACTTAGAGAACTTGACCTCGATCCTGATTCTTAGAACAAAAAATACCGCTGAGCCATCGGCAATACCGTTGCTGGCTCACAAGTCAACAGCTCGCCATCAGCGCGGACTTCATAGGTCTCTGGGTCAACTTCGATGTACGGCAGCAAATCATTGAGCTTCATATCTCGCTTAGAAAGTTGGCGAGTATTTTTGACTGGCATAATCTGTTTTTGCAGTCCCAGCCGATCGCCGATCCCCTGATCATGAGCCACCTGAGATACAAAAGTCATCGAGGTTGCCCCAACGGCTTTGCCATAGCTACCAAACATTGGTCGCATATGGACTGGTTGGGGCGTAGGAATACTGGCATTAGCATCGCCCATCTGCGCCCAAGCGATCGCCCCGCCCTTAATCACCATCTCTGGTTTCACGCCAAAAAATGCTGGTCGCCATAAACAGAGATCCGCAATTTTCCCAGCTTCGATCGAACCCACATAGTTAGCAATGCCATGGGTAATTGCCGGGTTGATGGTGTATTTAGCAATGTAGCGTTTTGCCCGTAAATTATCGTTGTGTTCACTATTCTCCACTGCCCCAGTACCAGCCAACCACCCGCGCTGAGTCTTCATTTTATGCGCTGTTTGCCAAGTGCGAATAATTACTTCCCCAATCCGCCCCATCGCCTGAGAATCAGAAGAAATCATGCTGAAAGCACCCAGGTCGTGCAAAATATCTTCAGCGGCGATCGTCTCCCGGCGAATGCGAGACTCGGCAAACGATACATCTTCAGGAATATTGGGATCTAGATGGTGACAAACCATTAACATATCCAAATGTTCATCAAGGGTATTAAGAGTATAAGGACGAGTCGGGTTAGTAGAAGAAGGCAACACATTGCTTTCACCACAGACCCGAATAATATCGGGAGCATGACCGCCACCGGCTCCTTCTGTGTGATAGGTATGAATTACCCGGTTTTTAAAAGCGGCGATCGTTTCTTCCACAAAACCGGCTTCGTTTAAAGTATCACTATGAATTGCCACCTGCACATCATATTCATCCGCTACATTTAGGCAATTATCGATCGCTGCGGGGGTAGTGCCCCAGTCTTCATGGAGCTTGAGTCCGATCGCTCCGGCATAAATTTGTTCAACTAGCGCCTCTGGCTGACTGCTATTGCCTTTACCCAAATAACCAATGTTCATCGGAAAAGCTTCAGCGGCTTGTAGCATCCGGTACATGTGCCAAGGCCCCGGCGTACAGGTGGTGGCACTAGTGCCTGCGGCAGGACCAGTACCGCCGCCAATCATCGTAGTAATGCCCGAGGTGATCGCTACTTCAATTTGTTGAGGACAGATAAAGTGAATATGGGTATCAATGCCACCTGCTGTCAAAATCTGGCCTTCGCCAGCAATCACTTCTGTTCCCGGACCAATAATGATATCCACGCCATCTTGAATATATGGGTTGCCCGCTTTACCGATTTTGGCAATTTTGCCATCGATGATGCCTACATCGGCTTTTACTATTCCCCACCAGTCTAATATTAGAGCGTTAGTAATTACCGTATCCACCGCACCATTTTGGTTGGTGATGGGCGATTGCCCCATGCCATCGCGGATTACTTTACCACCCCCAAACTTGACTTCTTCGCCATAGCTGGTAAGGTCTTGCTCGACTTCAATAATTAGTTCGGTGTCTGCCAAGCGGATTCGATCGCCCACTGTCGGGCCATAGGTATCAGCATAAGCGCGGCGATTCATCGAGTAGGGCATGGGAAGTATAAGGGAGTTAGGGACTGGACTACGCTGGTCGT
>JAYUSV010000378.1:0-4297 GCA_043755495.1 Synechococcales cyanobacterium | reverse complement strand
GGGAGCCGTCGCGGCCAGTTTTTCGGCCCAATCAATTTTTTGCCATTTGATAGGATTATCTTGATTTAGCGACCAGCCTACCTGAAGACTGCCATCTGAGCCTTGAAACACCCCGAATGCCTCTTGCCCCCGCAATACTGAATAAAAAACATTCTCGGGCTGGAAATCTGGGCTGTTTGGCAATTTAAACCACAAAATATCAAAGCTTTGGGCCTCTTGCACTAGTTCTAAATGAGCCTGTTGACGGACGATCGAATTACGCCCATCAGCACCGATCACCAAATCTGCGGCAATCTCTCTACCATCACTCAGTCGGACACCCGATACTCGCTCATTTTGCCGCCATATATCTCGCACGGCTGTACCTGAGATAAGTTCAAAATTTTTGCATTCATTAGCTCTAGCTAGCACTGCCTCCAGTAAAGCAGGCTGGGAAATTAGGGTACAGGGCTTACCGCCAGATTCCATCGGCTCATCGACCCGAAAAATGGGACGATTTTCGATGTAGAATTCCCAGGCATCGATCGTTCGATGTGGAATTTGGGTTACTACATCTGATAAACCCATTTGCTCGATCGCCTCTAGACCGCTAGGCATGAGAGCTTCACCCCGAAAAATCCGCCGAAAACTGGGCGAGGCTTCGATTAACTTAACAGCAACGCCGCGTTGGGCAAGTAACATGGCCAAGGTTAAGCCCGTTGGGCCAGCACCAATAATTACAATTTGGGTCATTTTTGAGAAAAATATCTGCGAGGATGGAAGTACTGATTCAAGCTCTTGGATCGTAAACCCAAGACTCCGAAATTTACAACTGGATACCAAAGCAAATGACTTGTCGATCGACCACAGACAAGTTAGTATATAGACACTAATTACCCCCCATGGTCTATGGTTTCCCAACTCCCTAAACCAGCAGTCATCTACCCAGATAATGATGGTCAACCAATGTCAGATAATACGTTACAGTTTAGCTGGATTGTCAAAATCAAGGAGAATCTAGAAATTCTGTTTGCAGATAACCCAAATGTATTTGTGGCAGGTGATTTACTGTGGTATCCGGTGGAGGGCAACAACAAGATTCGTCGTGCCCCAGATGCAATGGTGGCTTTTGGCAGACCAAAAGGATATCGAGGTTCTTACATGCAGTGGATTGAAGACGATATTGCACCCCAGGTAGTATTTGAGATTTTATCACCAGGAAACCGCTTGGCTGAAATGACCGCCAAGTTTGAATTCTACAATCTGCACGGGGTGGAAGAATACTATATCTATGATCCAGATAGGGTTGATGCCACTGGCTGGTTGAGACAAAATGGCGTGTTGCAAGGAATTGATAATATTGCTGGTTGGGTTAGCCCCAGGCTTGGTGTGAGATTTGAATTGGACGATGAGCTAAAAATTTATACTCCCGACAATGATTTGTTTTTATCGGTAATAGAGATCAATCAGCAAAAAAAGCAGGCTCAGCTAGAAACACAGCAAGCGATGCTAGAAACAGCACAAGCAAGAATAGAAACACAACAAGCGAAGCTAGAGGTACAGCAAGAAAGCGATCGAGCTGATGCGGCAGAGCAAGAAAATGAAGCACTGAGGGCAAAGTTGCGAGAATTAGGGTTGCTGTAAATTATTTCAGTCTCTCGAATGCAATTTACTAATCGATCGCCGAAACCGTAAATAATATGTTACCGCCGCCACCTGTACTCCCAAACATTGCCCAATCCATAAACCTACCGCCCCCCACTGCAAATAAAAACCCAATAAATAAGCAAACCCCAACCCTACACACCAAAAAGCGACAAACCCCAACAACATTGGTGCACGCATATCTTGCAACCCCCGTAAAGCTCCCACCACAGTTGTTTGAATCCCATCACCAATCTGCATTACCCCGGCCACTCGCAAAAGCTGGATGGCTAAATCTATTGTTTCTTGGTTGTTTTGGTCAGCCAAGTTTAAGTATAAGCCGACGATCGATCGAGGAAATAGCAGCATAACCATTGCCGTTACCGACATGTACGAGATACTGAAAAATAGTGATATTTTGCTCGATCGCCTCACTCCCAGCCAATTTTTTTGTCCTAAATACTGCCCTACTCGTACCGTCGTCGCCATGGAAATGCCCAGTGGCACCATAAAAGTAATTACGGTAGTCTGAAATACAATTTGGTTGGCAGCCAAAGCCGCTGCCCCAAAAGATCCCATTAAATATGTCACGGTAGTAAACAAGCCGACCTCTAGGGCAAAACCCACAGCTAAAGGCCACCCCATTTGAATAATTCGCCGAAGAATCGGCAAGTTTAAAGGCATCCGCCAAGTGACAAAACCCTCTCCAGGCAGATGCCACAGCAAATGCACAACTAAAATTATCAGCATTAACCAGTTGCTCACAACACTAGCGATCGCCAGTCCAGCCAAGCCCAATGCCGGGAAGCCCAAGTGACCAAAACCCAAAGCATAGTTACCAACACAATCAGTAATTGTCCCAGCAATCATTGCAATTGTGACAACTTGGGGCGCAGAAATAATGGTCACTACGCTCTTGAGCATCGCAAAAGTCAAGGCAGGCAAAAAGCCACCTGCCATAATTTGCAGGTAAATACGCGCTTCAGCGACGACTTCAGGTCGTTGGCCAATTAGTAAGTCTGGTAAAAACCAAACCAGCAGAGTGCCTCCGATCGACACTAACCCTGCTAGCCACCACCCCTGATGAGTGAGAGATCTAGAGAGTTGTCGATCGCCAGCCCCCTGAGCAGCAGCTAATAAAGGCGTGATTCCTAACAATAAACCCGAAGAAACAATCAGTACCATCATCAATAGCGATGCTGCTAATCCCCCACCAGCCAAAGTAGTTGACCCCAGCCAGCCCATCATTAAGGTATCGACAAAGCCTGTGGCCGATTGCGCTAACTGAGCAGAAGCCAAGGGAATTGCTAATTTAATAAATTCCCTGGCTTCTGCTTTGAGAGTAATAGTCATGGAATTTATGGGAGGAAACTGTGATTTAGATGATTTATGAATAGACTATGATTTCTCTCTAAAAAAACACCGCCCATCAGTCAATCACATTAACCACAGTGCAGACAATTAAACCGCTAAAGCTGCCTGTAAACGAGGAATAGCCAGATGGTGTTGATGTAGCAAAATCAGCGACTGAATCAAATCAGGACCGTGAACTTCACCTGTGAGAGCAGCCCGCAGACTGCGCATCACCACACCTTTTTTCACACCGCGCTCTTTGGTAACTCGATCGAGCAAACCCTTTGCCCCAGCTTCATCAATTTCCGGCATTTCAGCCAGCGCTGTTTGCAAGCTAGTCAAAATATCTTTAACTCCATCTTGATTCAGTTGAGCAATCGCCTCTTCACCCAAACTTGGATTAGCAGTAAAGAAAGTCCGGCTAATTTCTACGCCCCCTTGGGTGGTGATACCAGTTTTTTCTTCTTTGCCGCCTTTGAGAGTTTCTAGGCTAGGGCCAATTAAGGTAGCAAGGCGTAGTAACCAGGGTTGATCGCCCGCTACATCTACTTGATAACCAGCAGCTTGCCAAAAAGGGATCAGCTCTGGCAACAGCTCCTCGGGAGTCATTTTGTGGAGATACTGGCTGTTTACCCAGTTCAGCTTATCCCAGTCAAACTTGGCACCGGCTTTGTTGACTCGATCGAAACTAAACTGCGCGGCAGCTTCATCTAAAGTGAAAATCTCTTGGGCATCAGGAGCCGACCAGCCCAACAAAGTCATGTAGTTGGTCAAAGCCCCAGCCACATAACCCATGTCTTTAAAATCCCAGATCGAAGTCACGCCGTCTCTTTTAGAGAGCTTTTTACCAGCCGGACTCAAAATCAGCGGCGTATGAGAAAACTCGGGAATTGTTGCTCCTAAACCTTCATACAGCAAAATCTGCTTGGCAGTATTGGCAATATGGTCTTCACCGCGAATTACTTGGGTGATTTTCATATCAATGTCGTCAATGACCACTGCTAGGTTATAGAGTGGCTGACCCACACCATCTTGAGCGGCACGGGCAATTACCATATCGCCACCGAGGTCGCTGCCTTGCCAGGAGACCTTACCGCGCACGGCATCGATCCAGCTAATTTCGCGCTGGTCGTCGATCATAAAACGAATCACTGGTTGACGACCTGCTGCAACGAATTCGGCTTCTTGTGCGGGGGTGAGGTTGCGGTGGCGGTTGTCGTAGCGGGGGGCGGCACCACGGGCTTCTTGGGTGGTGCGTAGTTCGTCGAGTTCGGCGCTGCTGGTGTAGCAGCGGTAGGCCAGCTTGTTGTCTAGCAGCTTT
>JAYUSV010000377.1:0-4324 GCA_043755495.1 Synechococcales cyanobacterium | reverse complement strand
CCAGAGCAGCTAGCAGGCGTGATCGTCACTCATTTTCATATCGACCATGTGGGTACCGCCATGGCTTTACAAAAATGCGGCATTCCAGTGTATGCCCTATCTACAGAAATCCCAATTATGATGGGCAATGCACCACATTCTGGATATGGTGGCACCGCAGGAAAACTTTTGCTTATGGCTGAACAGCTATTATTCGGAAAGCCATCCTTTCTGGGAGTTCAATCTCTATCTGCCGGACAAAAAATCTTTGGGACAGATTGGAGAGTTGTTGCTGCTCCAGGTCATACTCCAGGCAGTTTAGCTTTATATAATGAAAATACTGGAGATTTGCTGTCTGGAGATACCTTAGTCAGTGATTTTGGTTGCCCCAGAGCTAACTTATCACTGTTTACAGCCGATCGGGAGCGGCTAATAGAGAGTGCATTGAATTTAATGAATTTAGAGCCAAAATACATTCATCCTGGACATGGAAAAACACTCCCTTTGTTAGCCTATGCTAAGGCGCAGCAACAACTCAGAAATCTCTAGTGCAATCATCGACTAGCTTTTTGATTACAGTAGCAACAGTAGCCCAATACCTCCTTCCAAAAATACACCGCCAATATTTTCCTTATTGATTTTCCGATCAATAATCAAAGAGAAAACCCTCGCAATTGCTGCACCTACCCAGCCCATCCCAATTGCTCCATAGATCACTGTGTTTTGAGAATACATAGCAAAACCACCCAAGCCAATAAAGAAACCGCCCAAAGTTGATCGGATTTCAGATATGCCATGTGGCTCTGAGGGCGTGAGTCCCACCAGTTTTGCCACCATCAACGGCTTCAAGAAACCAACAATGCCCAAAACCGTAATTAAAATTGCACCAATAAAATTCATAGTCATACTAATTTGTCGTTGCCTGTACTCGTGATTTACGTCTGCCCAACCAACGGGTCAACAGAGCCATTGCCATCAAACTCAGCATAAACATATAAATAATCATGCCACTCAGGTTTCCCCACACTTTTTCTAGTCCTGCTTCAAAGCCCGCAGCAAATATCACCCAAGAATAATACATGCCAGTAGTATGCAGAGTGCGCCAAGCCCGTGAACCGATCGCCTTACTAGTCAACGGAAACGAAGTTAGTGTCATGGCGAACAGTAAAACATAAGCAACCGTAGCAAAGGGCGAAGCATCTGGCTGAGCAAGGCCACGCACATAAACATCCAACGTAATAAAAGAGACCGCATGATAAGTATGCGATACTGCCATCGTTAGCCCTAAAAATCGGCGATTCTGCAATAGCCATAGCGATAATGGTGACTGCCACAACCGTCGTAGCGGTGAGGCGATAAAAGCTAATAAAAATGCCAGACAAGAAGTTCTGGCTGTCAACTTCACCAAAAATAACGTGGAGGCATCAGTAATACCGAAACCACCCCAAGCGGTCGCAAAGGCCACGCCCAAAAAGACTGCCATGGAGATCACGATCTTCCATCCCTTCATACTCAATACCTCTCACCCAAACATTTGATCCCACTTTAGTTAGTGAGGAGGATTCATGTCTTGCCGATTTTGGTGAATCTTGTCCTAAAACCGGGGTCTTCAAAACTGATCACGATATTGCTTAGGTGTCACCTGGGTATGTTGCCGAAAAATCCGCGTAAAATGGCTTTGAGTCTGGAAGCCCACTTGCTGGGCAATATTCACAATGGGATGCCGAGTACTTTGCAATAGCACCATTGCCCGTTCAATCCGTATTTTGAGCACGTATTGGTGAGGTGTTAACCCGATCGTTTTGCGAAACAACTCCGAAAAATGATGAGTGCTAAGATTCACCACCTCACTTAATTCAGCGATTGTCAGTGCTGCATCCAAGTTAGCCTCAATGTAGTCTTTCACCATCTGGGTATCTCTGGCTGATAGCAAGCCGATAATCGGTGCTAATCGTGCGGCACTATAATTCTGCAACAAATGGGCAGAAAGGGCGATCGACATTGATTCGGCGTAGAGGAAACCCTCTGCACCACTGTTTTGTAGCTCTCGATATAGCGCTCGACCCATCTGCTCGATCAAGGGATCTCTTACTTGCAGCGTTGTCCCCAATTCTTTGCTAGGAGCCAACAACATCATCTGTTGGGGATTAAGAAATAACTCGATTAAAGGAACATCTCGATCAATTACCACTTGGGGAAATAGTTCAGCCTGGGGCAAAATCACCACATCCCCTGGCTCATAGTTGATATGTTGCCACCCATCCAAGTTTTTATAACTAGCTCGTACCGGCTCAAGGGCGATCGTAATGAAATGGAATTTTTGGTGGAAATCCATTTCGGCACCCGGAATCTCGCCCTGCATCTCGCGTTCTAGGATTAAATTCACTCCTTGCCAACCACACTCAAAGCTGTTTGCTAGGATTAATGGCAGAGAGGGGGACATAAATGCACCGAATTAATGGGACTCAGCATGGACGACTTCACTCAAAGCTTCATCGATCACGGCATCACTGACACCTCGACGCTTCAAACTTGCTACCAACGCTGTTACTGTCTCGCTTTCAAACCGTTCTAAATCGACGCGCAAACATTGACCAGTATAAGCACGAATTAATGGCTGATAACCCGAAAAGCCCAATAATGGAGCAACTTTTTTTAGATCTTCCACAACATCTTCGGGCATACGAATCGTCACGCTAGTCATGGGACGATTTCGATCTAATCGCCGCTTTAGTACTTCAGTCTTCATGCTGTAATATCTCCTGACGAAACGACAACTAGAAATGGGTCAAAAAAGGATTCAGCAGCTTAATAAAGAGTGATCCCATCATGATTTATGGGATTGATCCGCGCTTTTTCATCATCCCATACAAGAGTAATACCATTGAGCACGAAGTATACTTTTATACCCCCCAGCATAAACGAAATGTACTTACAATGTCAATACGTTATCCAAAAAAATGGTCATACTACTGCCGCAGCCTGCACTGTTTGTTGCAGCTATCTGGAAAAGGCCATCTGACCCGCGATGAGTTCAACCAATTTTGTAGTAGTTTGCCAGCAACCCACTATGTTGTGTAATTGTTGGGCTTCAGCGGTGGCAGGTTCTTCGAGTTACCACCAGAGTATTGCTGCAATCCCTGGATATGCTACCGCTACAACCGTAACGCATAGTGAAAAAAATCTTCATCCTTACAATACCCAAGTGATTCATAAATAGATTGAGCAATATTGTTGGAAATTTGCGTCGATAAAATGATTCGAATAGCTTTTGTTTCTCTTGAGAAGTCCTCTGCTGCACTCAATAACAACTTTGCAACGCCCCTCTTTCGAAAGGATTGCTCCACATATAAATCATTCAAAATCCAGATACGCTTCATCGATACTGAGGAAAAGCTGGGGTAAAGCTGAGTGAACCCAACTATGTGCCCATTATCACTTGCTACAAATATAGTTGAGTCCCCCTTTTTTAATCGCTCTTCGAGGAATATAATAGCAGCCTCACAATTTGATGGTGACTGGTAAAACACCCTATATTGGTCAAACAGTTTTGACACTTCTTCGAGATGCTCAGAGCGAGCTTGAAAAACTTCCATCAACCTTCCTCAAAATCAACTGAATATATGGTAACTCGATGACAAAGTTAAAGATGCAGTTCTCTACAGCATCATGATTTATCTCTATGTCCTCGATCAAGGTGAGCATGGCCTAATAGATCAATCATCCGCACAAAAGACCTAGAACCTATCCTGATTTATTCTTTTGATGGAAGTAAGGGTGTGATATCAATATAGGCACGCTCAGACTTTAATCTAGCCTCATCATCAAATTCATAAATTACCATTGCTGCCATCGCCACTTCCTTTCCAGTGGGTTGAATCCCCGCAAATTCTCCTTGGTGAGTTCCTGTGATCCGGTACTCAATCACAATGGCTTCTCCAGACTGAAAAGTACGCAGTGGCGGAGAAGATAGATCCGGTAAAGCACCCTTCCCTCCGAAACCCAAGGCAAGATGAAGATTGCGGATTTGCTCTAAGGTATTGAAAATCTGACTATTGAATACTAATTCGGCATCGGGGGCGTAAGTTGCCATAATTGCATCAACATCATGGGCTGCTTCTGCCGTTAAATGTGCTGCCATTGTTCGATCGCGACGAGCATACCATTCCTGAGATTTCTCAATTTTGGGTTTATCAACAGATAACATAACTTACCTCTCCAGTGCTTGATTTAAGATTAATTTATGATGTTCGGGAATCACAATATAGTCAAATCTTGTCAAATACTGGTCAAATCTTGTGCTTGATTTACAACCGATCGCGATATTGCTTAGGAGTAAATCCCA
>JAYUSV010000376.1:0-4330 GCA_043755495.1 Synechococcales cyanobacterium | reverse complement strand
CTATTGAACGATATATCTCTGACCCACATCACGGATAAGACTTTTGCCTATCGGCAGTAGGTGGCTAAACCTGCGACAGTTTTGCCCGAATGCATTCGAGTGCTTCACGATCACCTGAGGTTGCCTCAGGTGCGTGAGTGGCACGTCGGCACTTGTCTGGCAGGTCGCCACTTGCGTCTTTTTTCCGCCCCGCTCTGAAGAGACGGGGTTACTAAAAATCCTGCACCCTTCTTATGTTTCCATACTTCATCTCATCCCGTAGACGTAATAATGAAACCATCTTCCATAATTATTCCGGTCTTTGGTGTTACTGCTGCACTCTGTGGGGTTCTACCAGCCAGCGCCCAACAGCTTACCGGCCAGCAAGTAGCAAAAATTGCGAAGAAGTGTACAGTACGCATCGAAAGTGCTAATTCTCCTGGGTCTGGAGTAATTATTGGCAAAAATGGTAATACCTACTTAGTATTGACAGCAGCTCATGTGCTCAGAGATCGCAGCGAAAAGTATCAGGTCACTTTACCCGATGGTAGTAGTCAAGCCATTACTAATATTAAAATCTTTCCTGGTCAAGTGGATTTGGCGGTGGGTGAATTTAGCAGTGTGCAGAATTACCCGATTTCTAAGATGGCCAAAGATTCTAGCGAAGTTGGTGAGGGTTCTACCGTCTACGTTTCGGGCTTTCCGGTGACAGCGACGATCGATCTGGCGGTTTTTAATTTTACCGAAGGCAAGGTGACAGCTAACAGTACTAAGCCACTACAAGATGGTTACTCACTGGTATACAGTAACAATACCTTGCCCGGTCATAGCGGTGGCCCAGTGTGGAACGATCGAGGAGAACTGATCGCCATTCATGGCAAAGGTGATGTAGATACCAAGCTTAGCGCCTCAGAAATTAATCCCAATATTCGGTTTAAGACGGGTTTTAATTTGGGTATTACTGTCAACACTTTTACTCAAACTGCCGCAGCCGCTGGTGTAAATGGCTTTACCTCGACTGCTATTGCAGCTAAACCGACCCCAGTAGATGATTTGCTGGTGAGTGGTTTGGCGAAGTTGACTGATGGCAAATATGTGGAGTCGATCAGGGACTTCGATCGAGCAATTCAGGTTAATCCCCAGCGATCGGCGGCCTATTTGTATCGAGGCACTGCTAGGAGCCTGCTGATTGGGAACAAGGTTATTGCCAGTGTTACGACCCGCCTGGAAACCGATGATAAAGCAAAAAAAAGATTTATCCCAGAATATCAACTGGCGCTCAGTGATTTTCAACGAGCTTACAAATTATCACCTAAATCTACTTGGGCTTTAGAAGGAGCGGCTAATACTCAAAGCGATCTGGGTAACTATGCTCAGGCTATTAGAATCTTAGATGTGGCTATTGCTACTAAGCCTACTGATAATGCTTATGGTCTGAGGGCTGTTGCCCGCAGTAAGACTGCTGATTATGCTGCGGCCATTAAGCTCGCTCCATTATCTTCCTTTTACTATGGAATGCGGGCGGGTATTTATGCTGAGCAAAAAAACTATCCAGCGGCTCTGGCTGATTTAAATAAAGCAGTGCAGATCGAACCTAAAAATCTGGCTTATTATTTGATCAGAGCTTCGGTGCGATCGAAGGCCAAACAAGGAGCTGGTGCAATTCAAGACTACACTCAGGCGATTAAACTCAATAAAAACCCGACATTCCAAAGTATTTTGTTTTCAGCTCGGGGTACAGAATATTTGAGCCAAGATAACTACAAAGCGGCTGTTGCTGACTTTAGCACTATCTTACAGACTAATTCCCGCGACGCGACGGCGCTGTATTTTCGGGCTAGTGCCTATAACTTTTTACAACAATATCCCCCGGCTCTTGCTGATTTGGCGATACTCGTTCAAGTTGATCCAAATTTTGCTGATGCTTATTTCTTGCGTGGGGTGGTTTATTTAGATACTAAACAACCACAGTTAGCACTGACTAATTTGAATAAAAGTTTTACGCTGATTCAAGCTGATCCCAGCAAAAAGTATCTTTTGCCTCGGCTGTATGGCAATCGGAGTGGAGCCTACTATTTGCTGAAAAATAGGGCAAAAGCTTTAGCTGATGCCAACCTAGCGATCGAACTGGATCCTCAATCGGGTAGGGCGCTGTATTACCGTGGGTTGATTAAGGCCGATCGAGGTGATACTGCCAATGCTTTAAAAGACCTGAAGGCTGCCGCTGCTATTTTTCGAGAAGCCAAGAATGTTGAGAGATATCAACAGGCGATCGCCAAGATTAAGCAACTTCGGGCGCGCCGCTAGCTGTTTTGCATTTGTAATTCGGGGCGTTCTTCGGGTAAGATTGCGCCTTCTACTGGGCATACCTGTAAACAAATGCCGCAGTCTATGCAGGTGTTAAAATCGATCCAGTACCAGTCGGTGCTGATCGAGTTTTTGCCTGGGCCTTCGTGAATGCAGGCTACTGGGCAGGCGCTTACGCAGTCGGCTACGCCTTCGCAGGTGTTGGTGACGATCGAATGAGGCATGAGGATCCTTGATGTTGTGCAACAATCAATTTTAGCAAAGCTCGGTGTGAATTAGTCTCTTTCTAGAACTTGCCGCTACGAAGGAACCAAGCTATTGCACCGCTAACTGATGCGGTGAATGTTACTATTGCAATCTGCTTCCAGTTCTTAAGCTCTCCAACCTTTTCAGCCAGATCGGGAAGTTTTTGTGCGGTTGATTCTAGGTTTCCTAGTCGATTGTCCAGCACTTTGATGTCTCCTCTCAAGTCAGCAAAGCCGACGCGCATTTCTTCTCTTAGCCCACTAACCGATGCTGTAAGGTCGGCGATCGCTTTGGTATTGGCTTCAGTTCCTTTGCCAAGGGCATCGATCGCGGTTTTTAGTTCTTTAATATCTTGGTCTGTCGCTTGTGTCATCGTTATTCCTTGGGGCAGCACTTGGGTAGGAGCTGCTTACATTATATGTGCGATGTTTTTGTCAAGCAAGCAGGCTAAAAATGGTTTCAATTAGTCCCCTCGTTGCCAAGGGATTTCAACGATATTTACGTAGCCCCACGCCTACGGGTAGAAGCTCAAGTTTCAATTAGTCCCCTCGTTGCCAAGGGATTTCAACGACGGTTTGCGCTGGCTGGTCTATTGGCCCATCAAAGTTGTTTCAATTAGTCCCCTCGTTGCCAAGGGATTTCAACTTGCTAAAAACCGCGACCCCAATGATAGTTATGCTAGTTTCAATTAGTCCCCTCGTTGCCAAGGGATTTCAACGTTTCACGTAAAGCCTGAAGGTCTTCTAAATTACCTTTTGTTTCAATTAGTCCCCTCGTTGCCAAGGGATTTCAACACGATGTTACGTGGCGCTGTTACCCTAGTACCATTCCTTCTGTTTCAATTAGTCCCCTCGTTGCCAAGGGATTTCAACCTGTGAACCGGGAATAACTCATATAAACAACTCATTAAGGTTTCAATTAGTCCCCTCGTTGCCAAGGGATTTCAACCTGCATCAAGTTACCACAGATAATCTGTCCGTGATTGCGTTTCAATTAGTCCCCTCGTTGCCAAGGGATTTCAACCATAGTAATGCAGAATTTTACATGTTCGTTTGCACCCGTTTCAATTAGTCCCCTCGTTGCCAAGGGATTTCAACGTGAAAGTCCTCATCCGCCCCGAGCACCCAAAGGCTTTAGTTTCAATTAGTCCCCTCGTTGCCAAGGGATTTCAACGGCTCATTTCTGCCCACTGGAGGGCAGTGGAATGGCTCAGGGTTTCAATTAGTCCCCTCGTTGCCAAGGGATTTCAACAACAGTATATAAATGCGGGGAGATTCAGGAATCAAACGTTTCAATTAGTCCCCTCGTTGCCAAGGGATTTCAACGCGCGGCGACGTATGGAGCGGATAGCGTAGCGTGCACCTGAGTTTCAATTAGTCCCCTCGTTGCCAAGGGATTTCAACGATAGAGCCGCGCCAATCATGATCTACACCGACGGTCGGGAGTCTCTAGTTTCAATTAGTCCCCTCGTTGCCAAGGGATTTCAACCTTCCGCCTCAGGAAAATTAGCAGTTCCCAAATTACATTGGTTTCAATTAGTCCCCTCGTTGCCAAGGGATTTCAACAGATTGACAATCAACCTCACTTGAGCAATACTTAAGAAGGTTTCAATTAGTCCCCTCGTTGCCAAGGGATTTCAACGATAATTATCCGCAGGGAAAATATCAAGGATGCCTATGAGTTTCAATTAGTCCCCTCGTTGCCAAGGGATTTCAACAGCATCCATCTGTAAATATGGATTGCAAGCAGCGCTGGAGTTTCAATTAGTCCCCTCGTTGCCAAGGGATTTCAACAAAAC
>JAYUSV010000375.1:0-4333 GCA_043755495.1 Synechococcales cyanobacterium | reverse complement strand
TGAGCAAATTGGCTCGGTGATAGAAGAATCTCAGCGGCTTCAGCCCTGAGAGTGTCAAAAAGTCGGGTGGCCGGTTTGGTCATAGATACCATCGCCCGTCGCGATCCAGCATATGTCGATCGAATTATTCATCACGAAGCTGGCCATTTTTTGCTAGCCCAAATTTGGGGAATTCCTGTTACCAGTTATTCACTCAGCGCTTGGGAAGCTTGGCAACAGGGTCAAGTTGGCCAAGGTGGCGTGGCCTTTGCACCACCGCCCGACCAGATTTCTGGACAGCTTTTAGACCGCTACTGTACGGTTTGGATGGCGGGGGTGGCTGCGGAGCAGTTGGTTTACAATAACAGTCAGGGTGGCGGTGACGATCGACAGAAGCTGCGGGGTATGCTAACTCTAGCTGGCTGTGCTGCTGGTGGTCTCAACCGTGCCGAAAATGCCGCTTTGGTGCAGGCAAAGAACCTACTAGAAGTTCATCGATCGAGCTTTGATGCCTTGGTTGTAGCCTTAAAAGCCGGTCAACCAGTGGCGGACTGCTGCGAATTGATTGCCCCAGCTTTAGCCCAGACTCAGACCTAGCCAAGACTTTAGACTGTAAACGCATGACTGATTTTAATCCTCGCCAAGTTTATTTTACTTACCTTCAACAACAAGCTCCTAATCTCGATCAACAGGCTTTTAGGCAACTGGAGAGCCAGCTTGACCAGTGCAATTGGCAAGATCCTCAATCGGCCTGGGAATGGAATAATTTGGCTGTGGCTGCTTTGGTCGAGGCTGAACATAGTGACAATAGCTTGACCAGAGGTCTATATGTAGAAATGGCCTTTAATGCTTTGCATAGTGGCGTGGAGCTAGGCGACTACCCGCTCTGTCATGCCCACTTGGCGCTGCTGTATGCCAGCATGGGTGATATGACCAACGCTGAGGAGCTGGCTTTTGATTGCTTGATCGATACTTTTCAGGATGCTTATACCGATCGAGAAGTACCTCAGGGCATTATTTATCTGCCTACGCATTCTAAAACTTTGGGCGCGATGCCCCAAAAAGAAGCTCATGCGGAGTATTTGATTGAGATTTTGAGCGCTGAAAATGGCTACTATCAAGCTTTGTATCTATTGGCTGAGGCTCTTTGCCGCAGTCATACCATCATTAATCCTCAAGCTTTGCGCCTGATGCATTTGCTGGCACAGTTGTCTCCCCACGCCTATACTGGCAACCTGAAGCTAGGGATTCATTCGCTGGGAATGCAAGAACTAGAAGGCTTGTTGTATTTACACCGGGCGCAAGAAATTGTCCCCGATGCGGCGACGGCACTTCATGCCTTGTATTTAGCTTATCTAGAACAAGACCGAATCAAAGCGAGTGATCACTGGCTGAAGGCGGCTAGAGATTATGGCCGACAAAGAGCCGATCGACGGCCTTGGTTATGGACAGAATGCGAAGATAAACAGTTTACCTATGCTGCTTTTGATCATGAATGTGTGCTGGCGATCGAACCCAGTTTTAACAGCCTCACCACGCGCACTTTGTTAGCAGATGGAGATTGGTATGAGGGCGAAATAGAATTATGGCGACAGCAGATTCAGCCCGGTATGACGGTAATTGATGTGGGTGCCCATTGCGGGGTCTATACTTTTAGCGCGGCACAGCGGGTGGGCAAGACCGGTCGAGTAATGGCGATCGAACCCAGCAGTTTTCATGTGTCTTGCCTAAAAGAAAGCGTGAAGCTAAATGAATATAATTGGGTGCAGGTGTTTGCTGGAGCAGCCAGTGATAACTTGGGTAAGACGACATTGTACTTACAGTCGCCATCAGAATATCACCAGATGTTGGGAGTAGGGGTTGAGGCCAATGAATGGCAGGGTGAAACTGAGTTAGTCACGGCTTTTAAACTAGATACTTTTATTCAACAAGCCAAAGTCACCGCCTTAGATATCTTGAAGGTGACGGCGGTAGGGCATGAGTTGCAGGTGTTGAGGGGCTGTCAAGAGTCGATCGAGGCTTTTCATCCGCAAATTTTCTATCACAACTTATTTAATAGTGAACCCAATGTAGAAGTAGCAGATTTTTTGAGCAATTTGGGCTATCAGCTATTTCGTTATCGCCCCTATATGCAAGAGCTATTACCGATCACCACTAGCGATGATTTAGTTGGTGTGAATAAAGTAATCGCTAGATTTATCGGTGATTCTGAGATGTAGCGATAAACATGCCTGTAATTCATACTATCAATACTATTAAATTAGAGCGTTCATTTAATTAACCTGTGATTTTGTTGAATAGAATTACATGACTAATTGTAGGCATCAGCTAACATTTTGCGAATGATTGGAGAACGAAAACCAAAAACAACATCTTTGGGTAAAACTCCAAGCTTAATCAGTTCACGATCAATGTAAACTTCTGTACTATTGTGTTGAATCCAGATTTGACCTTCGAGAATATCTAGTTGCATTGCACAACCGTAGATTCGGTATTCATTGCGCCATTCATTATGCATAACCAAATATCGATCACGGACAAGATCGAAAATAAGTTGAGCGTTTGGATCATTTTCAATAAAATCTTCTAGAAAATCAATAACAATTTTTCGGTATTCATTTATTCTATCCATTTGTCAATTACCTCATTGTTTGGATCATAAGTGATCAAGCGAATTTCATATCTTTCAATCACAGTTTTTGCCGGTTCAAATCTCAGAAACATTTGATATGTATCCTGGGGAACTGCTAAATAAAGAATTCTATCTGGCTCATCAGATATTTCTAGGGCGACACGATAGTTAAGAAATTGACCGAGAGCGGTATGAAACTCAGAAACGTTTGAGCCACTAGCAAAACTTTTGACTTCTACAGCTATTTTTCGTCCTGCTTTTTCAGCAGCAATTGCTTCCTCTGCTGCAAGGTCAATGTAGATATCAGCAACACCATAACGTAACCGGTAAGGATCGTGGGTAATATTCCATCCATCTTTCTGGAGAGCGGTCTTGACGTTGTTATGAAATAGATCTTTTGCCATTTTAGTTCAAATAACAAAGAGGTTGGTGAGATTCATGGCCAAGAATGCCTCCGAAACAAGCTAATGAAATTATTATAGACTGCTTTTATCTTAAATTTGAAATAGACTAGTAGAACTAGAGAGAAACAAAATATTGTACACCGGGGATAACTCTTGGTTTTTGGTGTGATATGGATTTATTTGAACGTCAGTATCAACAATTGCGCGATCGAGATGCCCCATTAGCAGCCAGGATGCGTCCTCGATCGCTCACCGAATTTGTAGGGCAAGAAGAAATCGTTGGCTCCGGTAGATTGCTGCGTCGCGCTATCCAAGCCGATCAGCTTACCTCCATTATTTTTTACGGCGCTCCCGGCACTGGCAAAACCACTCTCGCTCAAATTATTGCCAACACCACCAAGGCCAAATTCATTGCAATAAATGCCGTCCTCGCTGGAGTGAAGGATATTCGAGAAGCGGTAGAAACTGCTAAACGGATAGCAAGGCGGAGCAGTGGTTACAACGGACTGTGAATCAGGCTGGACAACAATTAGCACAGGTACGGGAAAGGATTTTCAACCAAGCCCAAATTCAGCGCCATCATTTGGTTTTAGATCTGCAAGCTAATAGTGGTTTGTTGACTTGGGAGGCTTTGCGACGGGTGCCCGAGGGCGGGGTGTTTTCGGTAGTGAATTCTGCGGTGGCTGCGGAGCAGTTGGAATCTCAGGCCGATGCTTTGCCATTTTTGACTCGCCCGATCGTCTTGAATAGTCCTTTGACTAATTTAGTAGCTACTTTGGAGCAACAGCATTCAGAGATTAAGTTTGATTGGGTGGTGGGGCGTAATGCTTTGGGTGAGGAGGTAGATAAGGGTTTAATAGTTCAGCAGTTGCGTCAGGTTTTAGCTGAGCAGGGACAAATAATTTTGGCGGAGCGGTTGCCGCAGCAGGGACAGAGGTTATACCAATGGGTATCTGGGGTAGATGCTAAGTTAATGAAACGATGGCAAGCAGCAGAGGAAGCGATTTATGGTCCCAAGACGGGCGATGATTTGTTGAATTGGCGAGTCGAAGACTGGGTGAATTTTTGGCAAGATGCTGGGTTCGATGTTCGCACTGAGCTGGAATCGGTGACTCAGAATATCTACGTGACTGGGCAGCTTTTGGAACGCTGGTTTGCGGTTGGTGGCTCTGGTTTGTCTTATGCCGATCGATTGAGACTGAGTTTGGATGAGGAGGAGGTGGAGAGGGTTCGATCGATCATGACCCAACAGTTATTAAATAAGACAATAATGTGGAATTCTATGTTGATTCACATAAAAACTATGTGAGACATTTAC
>JAYUSV010000374.1:0-4339 GCA_043755495.1 Synechococcales cyanobacterium | reverse complement strand
ACTACTTAGAACGCTGTCATCAGTTTTGCTATCACCTGCGCACCAGCGAACATCAAGCATCTAGCTCCGACCAACAGCGAGAAGCTTTCATGGCGGCCAGAATTCGATCGCTAATCGCCAAACATCCCGGCAAAATATTAGTAGTCACCGGTGGTTTTCATAGTTATCCTTTGTATAAGTCGATCGTCCTCAATCAAGACCCTCCAGAAATCCCGATAAAACCTAACCCCACCCCAGTAACCCAAGGCATTGCCCTCACTCCCTACTCCTACGATCGGCTCGATAACCTTACTGGCTATAACTCCGGGATGCCCAACCCCGGTTTCTACCATGCAGTCTGGCAACACAGATCCAATAAAGAAACCATCCTAACGACAAAAAAGAAACCAGATCATCAAGCGAGGTCTCCAAACCTCTCTCCCTTGATCGGCTGGGGTGAGGCAACATCGCAGAACCTAGTTGATTCTCTTCCAGAGACGCTCTGCTCCCATCTCCTCGCCAAAATCATCACATTCCTCCGCCAACGCCAACAAATCGCCAGCACCGCCGACCTCATTGCCATTAAAACCCTAGCTCAAGGACTCGCCGACCTGCGCAGTCACCCCGAAATTTGGCGACAAGACCTCATTGATGGCGTAATCGGTGGATTAGTCAAAGAAGATACTGGCAAAGGCCGCACCCATCCTTTCTTGGCAGCAGTCCAAGCCGTATTCCGAGGCGGCGATCGAGGTCAACTAGCCGCCGGGACAACCTTGCCACCCCTAGTCCAAGACCTCCACCAACAGCTATATCACCTAGATATTTTCCCCACTGCCCACAAGAGATCGATCGATCTAGACCTTACCCCCAACAAAGAATTCACCGGACACTTACCGCGCTCTATTTCAGCATTGCTGCACTCTATGCGGATTATTGGCATAGTGGGTTGCGATCGAACCGGCGGCACAGACTTCACCACTCGCCAAGACCTGGTGAAAATTTGGGAGCGGTGGCAACTCCAGTGGTCGCCAGAGTTTGATGCTAGCTCGATCGAAGCAGCAATTTATGGGACAAACATCACAGAGGCCACAATCGCTAAGCTCCGAGAACGCGCCGATCAGATCCAGCGCAACGCCGAAGGTGCAGCACTATTGTTATTAGATGCTGGTTTGGCTGGGGTACAAGCACTGACTCCCGAGCTTTACCCTCGGTTGATAGAGTTAATTCGGCAGGATGGGGATTTTTTGTCGATCGGGCGATCGCTATATCATTTGCTATATCTCTATCGCTATGATGAGGTATTAGAGACTCGATCTCAATCAGATTTAGCAAGTATTTTGGTAGAAGCATTTCAGCGTGGTCTGTGGCTATTAGATAGCCTTGGGGCTACTGGTGAAGGTCAGGAATTATTAAAAGGCTTGGCTGGCTTATTAGAGGCTTATGAATGCTGTGGTAGTTTGTTGATTAATCACCGATCAGAGTTCTTAGAGGTGCTAGAACGAATAAGCCAAGATGCTGCACAGACGGCTCTAATTCGGGGGGGATCGATCGGCACCTTATGGGTTTTAGGTGCTGTTGCAGCCGATGATATTTTGGCAACTATTAACTATTATAGTCAGCCAGATTCTTTGGGTGATTTCCTGACAGGGCTATTTCATTTGGCACGAGAAACTACTCAACGAGCACCTGGCCTGTTATTGAGCATTGATAAATTATTGTTGGCTTACGCTGATAATGAATTCTTAGAAGCTTTGCCAGCTTTGCGTTTGGCTTTTGGCTACTTCACTCCTCGCGAAAAGCATTTAATGGCCAAGAATTTGCTGCAATCTACTGGTGCTGGTGATGTGGCCACTAGTGAATTATTGACGTTGCCGGTGAGGGTTGAAGATGCGACGCAAGCAATCGAGCTGGAATCTAGATTATTTGTGTTGGTCGATCGATATGGCTTCCGAGGTGGGGCAACAGTTAAAGGAGTAGCTAAGTAAATTAATTGTTGAGTGGCTAATGCAACAGCAGCTCCTATTGCTGATAATCCGATGGAAGCATATTCAATATTCTTTTCGATGCTCATAATATTTTAGCCATCATTTATGGACTTCCGAAATGGTACAACTTACTACATCATTTTTACGTATGATCAGGATAAGAACATTTAATATCTTATACCTAGCACAATATAAAAAACATGAATTTTGTGGCCAAATTTAAAATAATACCAGTGAAAAAGATGTAGGTTTTTATACTGAAGCCCACTGTCCAACAACGTTTGGAGCATTAGCAGTGAGATGGAGTTCATCGAATTGCAGCGTAAGCCAAGAGCGACCCAAATTCAGCTTGGCAAAATAAACCGAGAGGTACATGCCGCCTAAGGTTTTGCCGGGTAGCACCGCAACAATCTCTAGATCTGCGGGTACAAATTCCTTGGCTTTGGCTATGTCAACTAAGTGGCTGGATTGCAAGGCGTGGCCATAAAGATGCCAAGGAGCTGGGGGATAAAACATGATTTAGTAATTTTTTTGCTATTATGGACTCAATGTTAATTATCGAAGGTGATACTGTGAAGCCCCAGAATATTGACCCCTCGCGACTTGCCTATTTTGACAAGCAAAAAGCTCTGTATGAAACAATGAGAAATGAGTTGGTTAGTAAACACTTAGGCGAGTTCATTGCCTTTGAGGATGGTCAAATATTAGACCATGATTTCAACGAAAAAAAACTAGCAGAGAGAGTATATCAACGTTATGGATATCGAGATTTACTAATTAGACAAGTTTGGATGGAGGAGCCACGGTTATCTGTTGCTAGTGTAACGCATTCGACAAATCCATCAACACAAAGGGTAGAATAGTGCAGCAGTTTGACTACATCAACTTAGGGGATGGACTGCCTTTAGCGCCAATGATTGATATTAAAATCACACCGCCTGATTGGATGAACAATAATGAGCACTGTCAAATTATATCTTTTTTGGATACAGGCTCTGACTGTACATTGATCCCCTTAGAAATTATCTCCATTCTTCAGTTATCAATTATCGACACCTCAGTCCAAGTAACTGGAATCGGCGGAAGTCAGATAAATGGATATCCTTGTTATACCAACATTTGGCTAGGGGAGAAATGTGTGCAAGCAGTGAAAGTCTATGGCTGTGAGAGTGAAAGAATAGAAGGCAGAGTTTTGATTGGTAGAGATGTTTTAAACCAATGTTGCATTGAATTTGATGGAATCAATTGCCAATTGACGATTAAAAATTAATAACTTCACTATCGATGGCAACAAGTATGGCAGAACAAGAAAATCGCAGACTGCGTTGGCGGCTATTGTTGGGCGAAAGCACCGAAGATTTATTGGGAGGTCTGTCGGTAGAATGGCAAAACCGCGAAACAGCGATCGGCTACCTATACGATCGAGAAAACGCCGATCGCAATATTCGTAAAGGCCAACAAGGTCGTGAAGGCAGCCTTGATCCTAGCGAACTCACCGTCCCTGATTGGATCAACGCCGTCCATGAACTGTTTCCCCAGAAAACGATCGAACGCCTAGAAAAAGATGCCTTAGAGCGCTACCACCTTGAAGAAATGGTGACTAACCCCGATCTATTAGCGCGGGTACAGCCCAGCCCCACCTTACTCAAGGCCGTATTACGAACCAAGCATTTAATGAACCAAGCCGTCTTAGAGCTAGCACGGGAATTAGTGCGTAAGGTAGTAGAACAGTTAATGGAAAAAATAGCTCGATCGGTGCAGTCGCCGTTTTTAGGGAGTATTAATCGCCAGCAGCGCTCTTACCTAAAAATCGCTAAAAACTTTGATCCTCGAACCACGGTGAGAAGAAATTTAAGGAACTATAACCCCGATCGACAGCAGCTAGTGATCGAAACTCCTTACTTCAACTCCCGGATTCGTCGCCAAGCCAATAAGTGGCAGATGATTATTTTGGTGGATGAATCTGGCAGCATGTTAGATAGCGTGATTCACTCAGCCGTGGCAGCGGCGATTTTTTTTGGGGTAAAAAGCTTAAAGACCCATTTGTGTTTATTTGATACCTCGGTGGTGGATGTGACGGCAGACTGTACCGATCCAGTAGAAACCCTGATGAAAGTGCAGTTGGGCGGCGGCACTGATATTGGGGGAGCTTTGAGCTATGCAGCGACTTTAGTAGAAAATCCGCGCCGGACTATGGTTATTTTGATTACTGATTTTTATGAGGGTGCGCCAATCGATCGACTATTAACCACGACTCAGCAGCTCGTGGAAAGCGGTGTACATTTATTGGGCTTAGCAGCATTGGATGAACAGGCCAACCCGAACTACGACCGAGATCTGGCTCAGCAAATGGTGAACTTGGGTGCCCAGGTAGC
>JAYUSV010000373.1:0-4342 GCA_043755495.1 Synechococcales cyanobacterium | reverse complement strand
ATATCGAAGTATTCTTCTAGCGACAAGTTTCGGCTAAAATGTAGGCTGGTGGGCATCTTCACCAGCTCTATTTTTTTAGGAATTTTATGCTCGACTCCGCCCAAGTTCACAAAGTCGCTCTGTTGGCCAGATTAGAATTAACTGCTGCCGAAGAAGAACAGTATGCTCAACAAATGAGCAGCATTTTAGATTACTTCGAGCAGCTCAGCGAACTGGATACTACCAATGTGGAACCGACCTTGCGGGCGATCGATGTGCAAAATATTACGCGGGCAGATGAGCATGTAGACTATCCTAACCTAGAGGGGCTTTACAATAGTGCACCTTCGATCGAAGGTGGTTTTTTTAAAGTACCTAAAATCATGAAAGACTAAGATTTCTATTGTTAATCATTAGCAAACCAAAACCAATTTTATGGGTAGTACTCCTCGTTGTCCCAAATGCGGCAGCGTAGACCTGATTCGTTCTCGGCGCAAGGGCTTCGATCGGGTGTTTTCGTTGTTGGGATATTACCCTTTTACCTGTCGAGGAATGGGCTGTTCTCATCGTTTTCGCTATCACAGTCGGAAATATTGATAGCTCGATCGGTCATTAATTGATTCACCTATAACAAAAGCCAATATCACACTAACAGTTTTGTCAATGATCAATGTTAAAGATTAGTGCATAAGCCTTGCACTGTCATATTTTCTTTGATTTTCTCATGTGAAATAAGAACATAACTCCACACCTTACCACCATGTTTTTGGCTGTATTCAGAAGCATTTTTACACCAAGTAATAGCCGCTGTTTTTTTTGCTTGAACATCGCTTGCGGCCATTTGATGACTAGCCTTGACTTCTAGCATGTAAATTAGGTCATCTGTTTCTGCAATAAAATCTGGTTGGTATTCGGGTTGACTGCCTTGCCAATGGTAATCAATGCAAAATTGGCCTCTGGCTGGTTTAAACCATTTATGAGTTTCTCGATCAAGAATAATAGATAGCACCCGTTCGGCATCAGATTGAAATTGTTGGTAGGGGTACAAACAGAGTTCAAAACCACCAAAAAGATATTTAGACATATTACTTTTGACCTGGGGCGACTGTCGAAAGTCATAGACTAATTCAGGATTAACTGTATAACAAGGCTTTTTAAGAGCGGCAAAGCCTCGACTAACTTTAGCTTCATAACCAGCAGCAGTTTCCCAGAAATAAGGTTGCATTTGGGTATGAATAAGAGCCGAGATCGATCGTTGATGTACTTGCAGAATTTTGCGAATATCTGTGTTATCAGAAAGGTAACTACGAAAATGTTGTACTACCTGTCCAGCTAGGTCGTAAAGTAAATCAGCATGTTCATCATAAGATACGTCATCAAAATCAACCAAACCATTGACAATATAGTCTTCTAATCGTTTTTCCTGGTGGGTAGAGTTATTGGTTTTAAGAATTTGAATGTCTTGCTCTCGAAGAGTTTGAATCCATAAATCATCTTTGGGCACAGCATAGCTGAGGTTTTCTAAGCTGAGGGTAAAAGGATGAAAACCCGATCGCACTTCGCCGATCGGGACAATGGTAATCCGGGGAATGTCGATCATTTCCTGAATTACAAGCTCGGTAGTTTGGGCAATGATGGCGTTGATTTGAACGGCGGCCATTGGCTCAACAATACCGACTAATTCGAGCTGATTGATGGTGTTAGCTTGTAGAGCATGAGCAACCTTTTCTTGAACCAAGGCTTGTCCGGCTGGTGTGGCTAAATAAGCGCTGGTGGGTACTCGATCGGGTTGGGCTTCGAGTTTATGAATGACTTCATAGGCTGTTTGCGCTATTTTTTGGGTTTCAGGAGTGGTGAAAACGGGCACAGGGGCTTTGAGGAATGTTGCTGTGCTGGTACTTGAAGGAGTATGAATACCCAGTTTGCCCATGAGAGTAGGTGCCACTGTCATGGGGGTCGATTTGTCTTGTAGGGTTTCTGGAACGAGAATAATTTGCTGAAGCTGAATTTGGGAATCGGGGCGTTTACTGTCATCTACAATTTCTTGAAATTTATCGTGGGCAATAATGTTGAGTCGATCGACTGCCGGTGTACCAGTGCGTTTGCCATAGGGCAGCCGCAGGCCGCGCCCAATAGTTTGTTCTACTAAAGTACGGGCGTTGGCGGCACGGAGGGGAATAATGGTGTAGAGGTTGGTGACATCCCAGCCTTCTTTGAGCATGTTGACATGGACGACAATTTCGGTGGGTTCGTCGGTGCTTTCGACTTTGAGTAGGCGTTCGATCGTTTCGTCTTCTTTGGCTCCAGTTTTGCTGGAGTCTACTTGTAAAATTTTGTCGCGGTAGCGGCCACCAAAAAGTTCCGATGAAATCAGCTCTACTAATTCGGCGGCGTGAGTGGTATCACGGGCGATCACTAAAACAAAGGGTTTGATGATTGGTTGGTTGTGGTTGCGGGCGTAGGTTTCTATTTCTACTTTGAGGCTTTCGTGCAGACGAATGCCATCTTCGAGTTTAATGCGCTCGATTTCTTTGGCCGACATGCCGATCGGGTTGAAGTCTTTGCGCGTAACCACGGCAGGTTCTTTGATGAAGCCATCAGCCAGGGCTTTGCCTAGGGGGTAATCAAAGATGACGTTTTTAAAGGGAATGGTGCCTTTGCCGGTTTCGATGAAGGGAGTGGCGGTGAGTTCTAATCCCATGAGAGGCTGAAGATCGTTGATGGCGCGGATGCCCGCCGAGGCGCGGTAGCGGTGCGATTCGTCCATCAAAATAACTAGGTCGTCTAGTTCAGATAGGTAGTCGAAGTAGCTTTGGCCGATGTATTCAGAGAGGCGTTTAATGCGGGGGCTTTTACCACCCCGGACTTCGGAGTTGATTTTGGAGATGTTGAAGATGTTGATTTTGCAGTCGTAGAGACCTTTGAGGGTGGAGGCCGATTTTTCGTAATTGTCGCCGGTAATAATTTCGGGGCGATCGATGGCAAATTCTGAAATGCCGGTGAAAACGTATTTGGGGGTGTTGGGGGTAAAGTCGGTGATTAGCTTGTTGTAGATGGTCAGGTTGGGGGCAAGGACAAAGAAGTTTTTAACGCCGTGGGCAAGGTAGAGGTAGCTAATGAAGGCTCCCATGAGGCGGGTTTTGCCTACGCCGGTGGCTAAGGAGAAGCAGAAGGAGGGGAAGTCGCGTTCAAATTCGGTGAGGGTGGGGAATTCGTTTTGGATGGCGGTGAGTCCGGCTGGGCAATCGCTGTTTTTTTTGGGGGGTAATAGTTCGCAGAGTCGATCGAGAATAATGAGGGAGTCGCGTTGGGGAGGGCGCAGACTGAGGCGACTGGAAATAGCGTTAACGTGTCGATTCATGAGGATTTTATGAAAGTAATGAGATCGTGAGATAAATAGGCTACGCAGTGCGTAGCCTATTTGACTGGAGCATTGTAAAACCCATAAAAAACGTCACAACCCCAAGCAGTAACGAACGGCTGTTTCGACTTCGAGCATTTTGTCTGTCGATAACTGTCCAACGGGTTCTGTTAAAAATCGTTTTGGATCAAGAGAACGAATCTGAAAGCAAAGGAATACTGTTTCTAAGGGCAATCCACTTTCTTCTGGGGTGACTCGCACGTTAGTAGGATGGTTCTGACGGATATTTTCGCTTTTGCTACCAACGATGACGGTTACAACCAAGGGCAAGCTGTTGATGGCATCGATCGATAAAATCAACACAGGTCTTTTTCCTGATTGTTCTCGCCCTTGAACTGGGTTAAGGTTCACAAAATAAATTTGTCCGCGCTGAATATCCATCAAACAGCTAGTCCATCCATTTGTGTTGTTTCAAATTCATGCTCGATCGCTGCTAATTCTGCTTGAATGTCTGGATCTTGAGACATTTGCAATAGTGGATTGGTATGGTTGGGTGGTGCAGGTGGAATCTCGGCTGGTAAAACAACAAACACGTTTACCTCTTGTCCTTCTGAGCCAGATGGGATCTGAACTTCAATCCGGTTGCCGGGTAAAACCTTGGTCACGATTTGTAATGCTGTCTGCATAATTATGCCGATTGTGGATAAATAGCTGTATTTATTGTACCCGTAGTCGATTCGGATGGAATGGTTCATAGATTTAGCTCCATTTGACCAGACTGTGAGAGATTAGGAAAGGTTTTCGATCAACCCACCCAAGAAACGCGCGAATCGGGTATTCGGATGAAGCTTAGCCCCTTAAAAAATGTCTTAGCAGGCAAAATAATCATTGTGGATGACTTGATCGTGCGGAGCCTCGCCAGCCACAAGCAAGTTAAAGCAAGGCCAATTTACATCATAAAACACCCATTCAGCATGGTGGTGGTGTATACGATTTAAGCAA
>JAYUSV010000372.1:0-4345 GCA_043755495.1 Synechococcales cyanobacterium | reverse complement strand
CTTTTCGGTTGGGAAGACTTGCCATTAGGTTCAAGTGACAAAGATTACAATGATATTGTTTTCAAGGTAACTGGTTTGAGTGGCAGGGCTGCGGTGTTCGATCGTCATTAATAGAAAGAATATCCCTGATTTGTCACTCTCGCTAGAGCCTGAAATTCCAGGAAACTGCAAATGCTCTTGCCATCTAAGTTTTGAGGCTTATTTCCTAACATTTTAGCTTTTGGTCATTTGAAAAATGAAACTAATAGCAAAAGAGGCTCCAATCGCTTTCTGGCTAACACTTTTCACATCCGATAATTTTTTTAGATGTCTCCAGAGTGACAAATCAGGGATATGTCTTGTAATAATACTTTGATTAATCCTGTTAACTTTGATAGGATAAGAGAAAAGTTAAGAAATTGAGTATGGCTAAAGACTTATTTCACTATGCTGTAAAGCAAGCCTTAGCAAAAGAGCAGTGGATAATTACAGAAGATCCGCTAAAGATTAAAATAGGAGGAGTAAAACTAGAAATTGATTTAGCCGCAGAAAAAGTGGTTGCCGCTGAGAAAGAAGGAAGAAAAATAGCTGTAGAAATCAAAAGCTTTTTGAATCCTTCTACCATTACGGATTTCCATGCTGCGTTAGGCCAATTTCTAAATTATCGCTTAGCGCTTCAAATGCAGGAAAGTGAACGAGTTCTTTTCCTAGCGGTACCCATAGATACATGGAAGTCTTTCTTTCAAGAAATATTTGTTCAGGAAGCAATTCAAGTATACCAAATCAAAATATTTGTTTATAATCCAGTTGGAGAGGTCATAGTCTTATGGAAAAGCTAACATTTTATCGCCAAGCTGTTCGCAAAATTCTTGTCAGTCATTCGTCAGGACAAAAAAATAATCTAGATTCTGAGGTTGAGTGCCAAATCGTTTTTGATGCTGAGCACGATCATTATCAAGTACTAGATATTGGTTGGGAAGACATGAGTAGAATTTACAGTTGTTTCATTCATATTGATATTAAAAATGACAAAATATGGATTCAGCGTAATATGACCGAAGCAGACTTAGGCGAAGAGTTAGTTGAAATGGGCATTCCTAAAGAAGATATTGTTTTGGGGCTACATCCAGCTTACAAACGTCCATACACAGGTTATGGAGTAATATAATCTTCCGAAGGTTGTGGATAGTTTAATGGCAGTCATTTAGATATTATTAATCCGATTCTGCCGCCGCATGTAACCAGCATTAATCCGCCGCCTAATGGGACGGTGAATTTGCCAAACAACACAATTTCGGTGGTGTTTGATAGTGATATGTTGGTGGATGGTAGCGCGAATTATTTGACCAATGCAAATAACTATAGTCTAACCAGCAGTCAGCATGGTCAGATTTTGGTGAAGAGTGTTAAGTATGAACCCACTAGTCATACGGCTACTCTGACCCTCAACACCTTGTTGTCAGACCATTATCAGTTGACTTTGGCAGCGACGATTCAAAATATTGATGGGGAAGTGTTGGGTGATTATCAGACTAAGTTCACGGCGGTTAGTGATATCTCAGTATCGATCAATCTGAACTTTACTAATTCGCGGTTATATCGATCAACTAGCACCATTTCTTATGAGGTATCGATTCGCAATCATGTGGGCAATGATCCAGATCTGAATACTACTTTGAGTTATCAGGCGATCGATCTACCCACCGGCGCTATTTTAGACTCGAATACTGGAGAATTTAAGTGGACTCCTGACGCGGCGCAGGTGGGGGTTCATAATGTGAGCTTCACGGTAAGTGATGGGGAAAAGACGGTGAAGCGGATTGTGACGATTAAGGTGCGGAACCAGATTGTGGCACCAAAGCTGTCGATCGATCTGACTCCTGGTTTCCCGGTATTGCCCGGTCAGCGAGTGATAGTGAATGCTTTGGCTGATAGTGAGGCGGATATTGCTGGGTTTAAGGTGGTGGTTGATGGTCAGGAGATCAATACTTTCCAGCCGAATGCTACCCGCAACGGTGGTAGTTTCACTTTCGTCTCCAGTCAGACTGGGCGGCATAGTCTGAGCATTACGGTGACGGATCTAGATGGGCGGGTTTCTCAGCTCGAACGGGTGATTAAGGTGCGGGATGGGGCGGATATTCTGGCTCCAGTGGTGCAGTTTGAGCCAGGATTGGATGGTTCGCAGATTACCGGGGTGACTAAGCTGTTGGGCAAGGTGAGTGATAGTAATTTGGATGAGTGGCGATTGGAGATTGCGGCTTTGGGGACTGAAAGTTACCGACAGTTGAATGGTGGTAGTGGCTCAGTAAATGGTTTGGGTGATTTAGATCCTGGGACTTTGACCAATGGTTTCTATCAGCTTCGCTTGACTGCGGTAGATATCAGTGGGCGGCAAAGCGTAACTACATCAGTAGTGGAGATTAATAGTAACAACAAATCTGGCTATCAGTCTCAGGCTACAGATCTGGTGACTAGCTTGGCTGGGGTGGAGGTGAAGTTACAGCGCTTCTACAGTCCGGCGCAGGGTTGGCGGTTTGGGTTAGATAGTGATATTCAGTTGAGCAGTGGTAGTACTAGTCAGGCTTTGGCAGTGGGGACAAGGCTCTACTTAACTACGCCTGCTGGGGAGCGGGTGGGCTTTACGTTTACGCCAGAGCAGCGCCAGATTGCTGGTTTGATTTACTATGTGCCGAAGTGGACGGCGGATAGTGGCGTAAGTTATCAACTGGAGTCGGCGGCGGCGCAGTTGAGTCTGGCTGGTAGTCATTTCTATGATGTGGGGACTGGAGTGCCTTATAACCCGAGCAGTGTGGGGCTGGAGCAGTATACTTTGGTGGCTAGCGGAGTTAAGTATCTCTTGAATAGTCAGTATGGTGTGGTGGGTCAGGTTGGGGCGAATGGTGCCAAGTTGGTTTATAGCGACAGTGGAATTGTAGCGAGCAATGGCGATGCTGTTGAATTTGTGAATGATGCGGCTGGTCGGTTGAGTCAGGTTAGATCTAATAATGGTGCGAACCTGACTTATAGCTACGATGTACAAGGGAATTTGGTATCTGTTAGAGGCTCTGGTCAGCAGCAGTTTTATGGTTATGATGCTGGGGTGTTGAGATCGATCTTGGGGACTGTTGGTCAGCCGGGAGTGTTGATTGAGAATGGGGTGACGAAAGCGATCACTCAGAATTTGGGTGGGGTGAGTAGTTTCAATGGTAAGACGATAAATGCTATGGCTAGCGAGAGTTATGGGTTCTCGATCGGCTCTGAGGAGCTGAAGACTGGCAAGGAACAGCGGGTGTTGATCAGCGTGGCTGGAGAGGCTCTGATTAAGGGCTTGGTGCCGGTAGAAGTGCATGATGGGTTTAGAGTTTATGCCATCGACAAGGCTGCTACTTATGTAGCGGAGGCTGCGGGGGCGTTCACCCTAACGGTAGTCGGAGATGTGAATTTAGATGGTCGGGTTGATGGTTTAGACAGCCAGCTAGTGACGACGGATGGCACTTATGATGTGAATGGCGATAAAGCGTTCAACGAAAAAGACCTGCAATTATTGGCGGGTAATTTTGGGTTCGTGGGAAATCAGGCTCCGGTGATTACGCCTGTGACTAGCTTGACTCATGTTGATCTGACTACGCGGATTGCTTTGGATACTTTGGTGACAGATCCTGATGGGGATTTAGTGACTTTTGGGGTGAAGGATGGGGCAAATGGTCGCGTGGAGTTGAGTGTAGATGGCCGGTATGTGCTGTTTACGCCGAATATTGGGTTCAGCGGTACTGGAAACTTTGAATTGTTGGCCAGTGATGGTTTGGGTCTAAGTCAGAAGCAAATTACTGTAAATGTCAGTGATGCTGCTTTGGTGAATTTGGATATTGTAAATCGCAATCCGAAGTTGCAGGTGGGTGATAACTATCAGCTACAAGTGATTGGGGACTTTGCCGACCAGAAAGGTGTGGCATTAATCCGAGACTATGTGCAGTATGGAGTAAACACTGCGGCTGTGAGCGTCGATAATTTGGGCTTGATTAGAGCGATCAGCGACGGGGTTGGAATCATTAGCGCTAGTCGAAATGGAATTAGTGCGGTGACTGCGACCAGAGTAGGTACATTTAAGCCAGTTACTGATGCTGATGTAGTGATCGCTAAGGCTGAGAATTATGGATTGGATGTGTATCCAGGAGCTGTTACATTAATTCCAGGCATGGAGAGACAGATTTTAGTCACCACCTTGGATGGCTCAGAGTCATCGAATGCTTTGACGGCTAGTACCACCGGGACTCAGTACTTTGTTAGCAACCCAAATATTGTAGAGGTGAGCGCTGAAGGTTTAATTACCGTTAAACAAACTGGAGTAGCAAATGTCACGGTAATA
>JAYUSV010000371.1:0-14202 GCA_043755495.1 Synechococcales cyanobacterium | reverse complement strand
GCTCAAGCTAATGCAGCAAGAGAGTTTTACGGTTCTATTGACTACGGATCAAAACTTGCGCTATCAACAAAATCTGGTTCAAGCTGGGGTTGCCATTGTTGTTTTGGTAGCAGTAAGCAATAAATTAGCAGATTTGTTGCCATTAGTTCCTGAGACTATTTTGGCGTTGGATTCTATAACTCCTGGGGCAGTAATTGAAGTAGGGCAAAAGAAAGGACGCTCAGATTTATGATGTTTAATTTGCATCTAAATCTAAGTCAAGGGAATCGGGTGGATGGCCATAATTTATGGTATCTTCGATCGTCCGTTGAATATTCTTACAGATATTGTCTAATGGCAAATCATTGGGGTCATTGCCAAAGGGGTTTTCGATTTCTACCCCAATCGCCTCAATGCCAAAGAGGGTAAAACTTACTAACCCTACTATTGGCACTGTGCCCCAGCCTAAATCTCCGACCATTTTAAACGGCAGTAACAAACAATAAATTAGTAGTAACTGCTTCAAGTGAATCGCATAGGCTAAGGGCATTGGGGTGCGCAAAATTCTTTCACAGGTGCCTACTGAATCCACCATATTATTAATAATTCGCTGTAGCTCATTCATTTGATAAACCCCAATATTGCCCCGTCGATGTTCGCCTTGCAAATAATCACCCAGCCAAAAAGCAATTTGTATTACCGGGTTTTGGACTGCATTGAGCTGCTGTAACTGTGCCGCTGAAAAAACATTAGATAGTTCTGGTTCCAGTGCTTGACCCCGGAGGTAAAGCTTGGTGGCGATCGCAAAAGCGGGCAGCATTTCTAAAGCCGCAATCTTGCGCTCTCGATCGCCCGTCACCCGTTCATCAATTCCCAGCCACACAATCCGCACCAAATTTCGAATATTGTTATTCATGCTGCCCCAGGCTTTGCGACCTTCCCAGAATCGATCATAGGCCGTATTAGTCCGAAAAACTAATAGCAGACCCAAGACTACTGCTGGCACCGTATCTGCCAGCGACTTTTGGGCAACCGGATATTTGTAACCATGTAGCAGTGAAACCAACGCCCCAAACATCATACAAAACAGCACTCGCCGAGCAATCGCAGGAATTACCGATCCTTTGGTAGTGAAGGCCAAACTCAGCCAATTACTTTTTTCCCACTTCATTTTTGACTCAAGATAAACCCCATGCCTAATAATACTCCACTGACGAAATGTAAGCGAACTGCCAGGTACTTACAGGTTCTGACAATTTCTGGTCGATCGTGGTTTTGGGCAACAAAGCGGCAGAGTTGAAAGGCGATCGGGCTGCCGACCAAGGCCCAGAGAGTGGTGAGGGGAAACAGGCCCACTGCTACTAGTCCGAATAATAAAAGATAACTAAGTACCGTGGCAGCCGTAAGAACATTAGATCCTAACTGGGTTCCCAACCTGACTATTGGGGATTTTTTGCCTGCTGCTATATCATCGGCCACCTGATGAAAATGGGAGCAGAACAAAATTAGACTGGTCAAAATACCTACAATCACGCTGGCGGCCAGATTGACCAGCGAGAAACTTGGGGTTTGGCTATAGTAGGCTGCGGTCAAGGCCAATGGCCCAAAACAAATAAAGCAAATGATTTCGCCCAAGCCCAAGTAACCCAACCGAAATGGTGGGCCTTGGTAGGTGTAGCCCAAAAAACAGCAGAGAGCCACAATACCCACCACTGTCCAGTCTTGCTGTGCCCAGCAGATGCTGGCGACTCCAATGATGCCGCCAACTAGCAGCAGATTGCTAAGCCAAAACATTAAATTACGGTTACCGGTGAGATTCACCACCGACTCGGCTTTGTTTTTGTCAATGCCAGTATCAGAATCAAACACATCATTGCTGATGTTGATCCAGGCGACGATCGCGATGGCCGAGCATAAGAAAGTGGCAAAGACCCTAACCTGAAATTTGCCGCTCTCGGCCACAGCGATGGCTGTGCCAACGACAATTGGCACCACGGCCACAGTATACATAGGAGGCTTGATGGCAGCCAGCCACAGCTTCTGGCGAGAGAGTGGTTTAAGAAGTTCAGCGGTGGTCATAAAAGGGGGCTGAGAAGCTTTGTTCACAGTTGTTCATGTTTTGCCCAAGCTTCCCAGAGTACAATATAAGCGCGAAATCGCAGCCTGCAATGCTCTCGGTGATTGCTTCGGGTCACTAACTAGCTATAGCACAATTCTTCATTTGCCCTGGGCGAGCGTTGCAAAACCTTAAAAAAACTTTATTTCGCTGGCATGACAGTTACTCCTCACCGGTATCTTTTATCTGACGACAGCAAAGCAATAATTGCCTTGCTGAAAACTCAGTATGGGCGATCGAGCAGCCAAATTATCAGCCTGGAGTTTACTCTGCCAGATGTGGATCCTTTGCTGGCTCTGCAAGCGCTGTGTACTAAAGCCCAGCCCTATTTTTACTGGGAACAGGGAGATCGATCGATCGCCATGATTGGCAGTGCCGCAACGCGGAGCTTTACGGGTGCCCATCGGTTTGTCACTGCCCAAAAGTATCTCCAAGAAATTGTTGATTCGGTGGCTAATCGTACCCAGAACTTTAAACCCGTCATCTACTGTCGGTTTCCGTTCTTTGATGCTCCAGCTTCATCTGTTCCTTTTGCGACCAGTCAACTTTGTTTGCCCCAGTGGCAAATTGAACGTCAAAATGGTCGCTGTGCTCTGATCGTCAATGTGCCAGTGGCTCGTTTGCGGAGCGTTTCTGGAGGAAAATCTCTAGAGGTGGCGGGTCAAGAAATTGCGGTGGCGATCGATCGGCTAGAAAGATTGTCTGGCCAGAGTTTGTTACCCAATCTTCAAATACCCAGCAGTAAAATTGGCATTATGCAGCGAGATAGCCTAGAAAACTCCATTGAGCTGGCTCTCCAAGCTATTTCCCAAGAACAAATTCAAAAAATCGTCTTGGCGCATACGGTCGAAGTAACTGCCCCAAATTTGTCGATTCCCAGTTCTGTGGCTAATCTGCGCAATCAACATCCTCACTGTTATACGTTTGCTACTAGTGATGGTTTGGGTAACTGTTTTTTGGGTGCTAGCCCTGAGCGATTGGTGACGGTGCGAGATGGTTTGTTGATTGCCGATGCTTTGGCTGGCTCTGCGCCCCGTGGTCAATCGCCGTTGCTCGATCGGCAGTTGGGAGCAGAGCTGCTAGCTGATCCTAAAGAGCAGCATGAACACAGGTTAGTCCGTGATTTTATTGCTAATTCCTTAGTAGATTTAGGGCTGCATCCTCAGTGGTCAGTGGCTCCTCGGCTATTGCAATTGGCTAATATTCAGCATCTGTGGACTCCCGTTCGCACAGTATTGCCACCAGAAGTTTCGCCCTTAGCGGTGGTAGGGGCTTTGCATCCCACTCCAGCGGTGGCTGGTCTGCCCCGCGATTTAGCCTGCGCTAAGATTCGGGAGTATGAGCCGGTCGATCGATCTCTGTATGCAGCGCCGCTGGGCTGGATTGATGTAGATGGGGACTGTGAATTTGTGGTGGGTATTCGATCGGCTTTGGTGACTGGTAATCGGGTACGACTGTACGCAGGAGCAGGGATTGTGGCCGGTTCGCAGGTATCTCGTGAGATAGCCGAGATTCAGCTTAAGTTGCAGCCGCTGTATCAGTCATTGAGCATTTAGTTTTTGCGATACTCACTATGTTTGCAGATAAGTTATTGTTTCGTTGCGGGGTAACATCCGATTTTTGGTGTAAGATCAAATTCGACCTCCATAGATCCAATACAATGATGAAGCTCTCCTTAATACCAAGTGTTTTGAGTATTGTTGTCACTGTTACAGCCCAGGCTGCGATTAGTCCTGAATCAAACAGTTTGTCAAATAGGGCGGATAAAAAGTTGGCTACCACCAGTTCCTTAGAACAATCTGTGCATAACCAGATCAATCAATATCGTCAAAAGCAAAATTTCCCGCCGTTAACATTTGACGAGACAATTGCCGATCAGGCCAGATTACACAGTGCGGCAATGGCCAAGGTCGGTAATATTAGCCACCTTGGTTTTGATGGTCGGGTAGCAGCGCTCGGAAAATCGATCAAATATAGTGGCGTGGCCGAAAATGTAGCCTCTAATCGTGGCTTCTCAGACCCTGGTCTGGTTGCCATTAAAAGTTGGATTTCCAGCCCTAAACATCATAAAACTATGGTTGGTAATTTCGACTTAACTGGTATTGGTGTTGTCGAAAAAGGTGGTTCTTACTATTTCACCCAGATTTTCGTTCGTAAAAGATAGGTAAAGAATATCTGTCCTCACTACGAAATAGGTAAGGACAGATATTAGCATAATCAAAAAAACAGCACTTCACAAAAAGAAAAGAGCAAAAGTAGAAAATTCTTGTTAAAGTGTCTTGAGCATTAATCGCTGCCGTAATTCGTAGACAGTATTTAATCAGAGAGCTAAATTAAGATGCCCAATCGCAAAGTACTGCGCCAGCAAAAACAAGCAGATTCAGCCAATCGGCCATCTAACCTCGATCGGTTGCAAGAACAGGTGCAAAAGTTAATCCAAAAAAAGAGTTATCGGCAAGCGATCGAAAAAATAAAACAGATCAGCAAAATGCACCCCGAGGCCGAAATCAGGCCGACCGAAGCTGAAATTTGGGCTTTACAAGGACAACAAGAATATCATCTAGGGCAACATCGCCAGGCCCAAGCCTCACTGCATCAAGCGATCGAGCTTGGGACCGCCGCAGAATCTTACTATTGGTTAGCCAGAAGTTTGATGGTCAGCGATGATGCGGCTACAGCTTTAGAAACAATGCGCAGTGCCTTTGATCGTGAAATTTTGACCAAAGACTATGCAGGCTGCTATCTGAAATTATTGTTGCTGGAAGGAGCCACTGAACAAGTCGCCGACTTACTAAAAACTCAAGCGAAAAGATTTAGTGCAGCGCAGATTAACTGGGCTAAGGGTTTTATATCATTAAAAGCCGGAGAACTATCAGAAGCCCTGGGCTATTTCCAAAAAATGGATGGCAACGCCACCCCTGGGGACTCTCCAGAATCTTGGCTAGTTTATGTTCAGCAACAGCTCGGCAATTGGCCACAGGCTGAAAATAGTTTGAATTTGCCAAAATCGATCGGGCAAGGTCGGTCATTAAGTTCTTTGTTGCCTACCCATCCGGCTATTAGTCGGTTGTCATTGGTGCAAGCGTTTTCTCCCCAGGCCTCGCCAAGAGCAGTTGAGTTACTCAATCGACTGGATGGTAAACAGCGCATTTTGAGTGCCGTGGTGAAATTTGTTCAGCTATTAGATAAATCTGACTACCATAATGCTGCTCATATCTTGCAAAAGATCCCTCATCCCTGTCTCGAATTTCCAGAAATAGATGGCTTGTATCGATCGGTAATGGTCTTAGCTGCCGATCAAGCAATGGATGAGCTAGAGGTAGAATGTGTTGTGCCCTTCCTAGAATCTGTGGTTTACGAGTCGCCCTTTGATGTTCAGGTTGTACTAAAGCTGCGTTTTGTTTACGACATCGAAGGCTATCCACTGCAATCAATTAAGCGATTGTTGAGTTATTTTTCGACGGAAGTGAAAAAGCTGGCTCAAGAACAACCCCAAAATTGGTCGGTGCCGCGACTCAATGCTGCGCTGGCAAAAATAAACTGCTGGCTGGTAGATGCTTGCATCGAGCAGGGTTCCACCCAACAGGGTTACAACGCCTTACAAGCTGCCATCGCACTTTGTCCAGAATCACCAGAAGTAATTGGTCGGCAAGGATTAAAAGCCTACTCCCAAGGCGATAAGAGCAAAGCGATTGAGCTGCTGACTAAATCCTTAGAGGGTGGCTGCAAATATGATGAAGTTTACGAGCAATTGTTAAATGCCTTGAAAGCTAAAGGCGATCAAAATGCAGTTAAAGATATTCAACGGCGCTTTGGCAAGACTTTTGAGGATGAGGATGCTCCAAATATAGATGGAGTGGAAATTCCAGAATGGATCGAAGCATTGTCCAGTCAAAATTATCGATTGTTTGAGAGTTTGATTGAAGAAACCGATGATCAAAAAAATGCTGCGATTAAAGCCTGTCAGATTTTTATGGCCGCAGTAGAAGGGGGAGTAACCAATAGTGCTGGTAAGGTTGGTTTTGATCAAAATTGGGCAGTGCAAAAATGGCAACAGCTCTTACAGGATATGACCAATGACGAAAAAGTTTTAGCCATCCAGGCTATTTTCTTAGCTATTCAGCTTTTTACCAAACGGCAAAAAGGCGTGGCGGCTTTACAGGCCGATTATTTACAGCAGTTGCAAGCAATTCAGCAGCCAGAAGCACAAGTGGCCTACTTAATGCTCTGGGCAATTAAAGGCGATCGACTACCCGCCTTACAAATTTCCGTGCGCAGTTATTTGAGTCTGTCACCTCAGCCGGGATTAGCTTTAGCTCAACTCCAGTTGCAGGTACGGTACTTTACTGCCACCACAAGTTTGCGGCCACTCATAGATGAATTTTTGCGCCAAGATGCCCAAAATTCGCAGCTTTTATTAGCTAAAGCTACCACTTACCCCAACGAGAGTAAAGATTATCAAAACTTGAAAGAACAGGGTTTTGATCTGGCACGTCGGTTACAAGATGATGCCGCTTTACAGGCTTATCGGATAGAAGATCGGCTCCAGTCTTCTCGGTTGAGCAATGCCTTATTTTCAGCTTTAAAAGATGGCCGAGGTTTAGATTCAAATGACGCTGTTAAGCAAATGATCAGCAATATGCTTGGAGATAAGGCATCCCCAGAAAAAATGGCCGAAATTTTACCCAAGCTCATGGAGTTGTTTGAAGACGATGAGGATGATTTCGATGATGAGGACGAAGAAGACGAAAAAGAGGGTGGGGGAGGCTTTTCATTCTTACGCAACCTTTTTGGTGGTAAACGATCAACACCAAACAACCAAACAGGGCGTAAGTAGAATTGCTCTAGCTTGCCCAGTAAACTAAAAATCCACAGAGAATGAACCAATGTCAGAACACTATACTTTGCTAGGATTATTACCTGGGGCAACTCCGGTTGAAGTTAAGGCTGCCTACCACAGCAAACTCAAAGAATTTCCAGCTCATAAATTCCCCCAAGAATTCAAGGCTATTCGATCGGCCTATGAAGCTCTGCAAAAGGGTTCACATCAAACAAATGAAGATTTCTTTAGGCTCGCCCCGGTACAGGATAAGCTAGATCAGCAGTTGTTTCAAGATTTACGAGACAGCGTTACCTCCAAAGTTGAGGTGAGTTTAGCAGAACTTATTTGTCTCACATTTTAAATTTAGTAGTTTCTAACACATATAGTGATCATGACCCTATCACCCCGAGAGCTTTCCTCTCAAAACACCAAATTACAGCGAGATCAAGA
Organism: Synechococcales cyanobacterium; assembly: GCA_043755495.1. Taxonomy (GTDB): domain Bacteria; phylum Cyanobacteriota; class Cyanobacteriia; order Cyanobacteriales; family Chamaesiphonaceae; genus JAAFHZ01. The sequence goes on along the minus strand of JAYUSV010000371.1, from coordinate 6,835 downwards.
GAAATTAATTCAAGATTTACTGGGTATTTTGGATGATTTAGATAATGCCTGTGAGCATTGGCAGCAAGCCACGCAAAATTATACTGATCTAGCAATTGACTCCCTGCTAGTCGCAGATTATGTACCCAACGATCGATCATCTGCACGGCGGGATCGACCGTTGTGGCAACAACTGTGGCAACTGTTGCCAAGACCGCTGCGGCGACTGTGGCGAAGAATTTGGAATCAATTCTTTGACAGCCCTCCGGCACCTGTGAATGTTGCAGCACCACAGACAAATCCTGACTTAGAGGTAGTGGCTAGTGCCAGCGAAGGTGTTGAAATGATTAGGCGATCGCTGCTGGATGTTTTGCGGCGGCAACAGGTGGTGCCCATGGAAGTATTGGGTAAGACCTTCGATCCGAGCACAATGTATGCAATGGGTCGTCAAGAATGTACCGATGAGGAAGAAAATATCGTAGTGCAAGAAGTAGTAAGGGGCTATCTGTGGCAAAATCGAATACTGCGAGAATCACAGGTGTTGGTGTCTGTCAGGCCGATGCTTTCTGATGAGTAAGCAGCAAAATAATCAACAGATCTTATATAGAGCAAAGTATTATGGCAAAAGCAGTAGGGATTGATTTAGGTACTACAAATTCAGTTGTGGCAACCATTAGTGACGGTCAGCCCTGGGTGATTCCCGATGACAATGGTGAGACGATTTTGCCCTCCTGTGTGGGTTTGGGAGCTGATGGCAAATTGTTGATTGGGCAAGAGGGTCTGCGGCAATACGCCGCAGCCCCCGAACGAACCGTCAAGTCGATCAAGCGCCAGATGGGTACTAACAACAAAACTAGCTTGGGCGATCGAGAATACTTACCCCAAGAAATTTCAGCAATAATTTTACGCTCTTTAAAGCAACGTGCCGAAAAAGCCCTGGGAGAAGAAGTAACTCAGGCCGTAATTACGGTGCCAGCTTTATTTACCGATGCCCAACGGCAGGCCACGAAAGAAGCTGGCGAAATTGCCGGGTTTGAAGTTTTGCAAGTAATCAATGAGCCGACTGCTGCGGCATTGACCTACGATTTTCGGAATGAGGCGACAGAGCGAGTTTTAGTTTATGACCTGGGGGGCGGTACTTTTGATGTTTCGATCGTCGAAATTACTGGTGATGTAACTGAAGTATTGTCCAGCCATGGCAATAACCGCTTGGGTGGTGATGACTTCGATCGACGTTTGCAGCTACATTTGATCGATCTATTTTATCAAAAGCATCAGGTGGCGGTACCAGAAGATCCGGCGATCCAGGCACGACTATTGCGGGCAGCAGAGCAGGTTAAAATTGATTTGAGCCAACATGCTTTTACGGCGGTGCGCGAACCTTTTTTGGTCAGCCAAAAGAAGAAAGCCCTACACTTAGAAGCCGATTTATCCCGAGAGACTCTCGAAAAATTACTGAAGCCGCTGCTGATAGAAACCTTGTCTGCGATCGATCGAGCTTTAGCTGATGCCTCGATGCAGGCCAAAGACCTCGATCGAGTGATTTTAGTGGGTGGGTCTACCAGGATTCCTCTAGTCCAAAGTTTAGTCTCAGAACATCTGGGTCAGGCACCGGTAGCTGGTATTGAACCAGATTTATGTGTGGCTCTAGGAGCCGCGATTCAGGCAGGAGTGTTATCTGGTGAATCGATCGATGCCATTTTAGTCGATGTTATCCCCTATTCATTGGGTATTTCAGCAGTGGTTCGTACTCTTTTCGGTCGGCAATCAGGGATCTTCAGTACTATTATTCCGCGCAATAGTGTGATCCCGGTTTCTCGTTCTCAGGCTTATGTCACTTCATATGATGAGCAAGATGCTGTGGTGATCGATATCTATCAAGGAGAAAATATGATCGCGCGAGAGAATGTCCCATTGGGATCTTTCCGCGTTGAAAATTTACCGTCACGAGCTGCCGGTGAGTTGGAAATTGAGGTGCATTTTGATTTTGATCACAATGGTATTTTGGCGGTAACGGCCACGGAGCAAGGTCAGGGACAACAAAGTAGTCTAATTGTCGAGAATGCGGCCACTAGTCGTTTATCGAGTCAAGATTTACGGCAGTCTCGGGCAGAAATTGATTCTTTGTTTGGTGTTGATGCAGAAGATCTTGAAGTGAGTGCAGACATTGATGATGATGAAGAGATTGAGGTGGATGATATTGATGAAGAACAGTAACCAATAGGTTAGCCATCATCAATTAATTCTCACCCGGCCAGCCGTAAAAGTTTGCAGTTGACTGTTGACAGTGCTAATAATTAGGTGCCCTAGGTGATTAATTCCGGCACCAGTGCCGTGAATAGTTTCTTGGGGTAGCTCAATGGAGATCGATCGATCCAACAACCCATCACGCTGTCGTAAAGCAGGTAATAGTGGTTCAAGCCCTTGATATTGCAAAATTTCAGCAATTTCCAGTAAATAATGGCGGAGTCTTTCCAACAAAGCTAATTCAGTAATTACTGGAGCATAGATTTGATGGAGACTGATGGGGTTGCCTGAGATTCGATCGCTCAGACCCGCCGCTGCAAAATCTACCCGGAGATTGCAGCCAATGCCCACAATCAGGCGGTCTTTACTGACTTCGCATAAAATGCCTGCTAGTTTGCGTTGATCGTACCAAATATCGTTTGGCCATTTGAGTTGTAGACAATTTGGGCAGCCAGCCAGATCTTCGATCGCGTAAATTACTGCCAAACCCACCGCCAAACTTAAACCACTTTGCTTACCTGGATCTAAGCCATCCAGAATAAAACTGGCGGTCAAAACTCCTGGCGGCGAATGCCACACTCGATCGAACTGACCTCGCCCAGCGGTTTGGCGAGGGGTAAAAACTACGTCGCCATGTTGGAGTTGATGAAGGTGTTCGATCGACCAACTATTGGTACTAGGTGTTTGGTCTAGCCAATAAAGCCAAAAGGGAAAAGACATAAACAAAAATTTGCATTGGATTTCATAGTAAAAACTAGACCTAGCGTCAATCAGGCTAAACTTTTTAGACCTGAATACTTACCAAAATTCATATGCTTTTACAAATAGAATTAAGATTATGGCAACAGATCTTCCATCGCTGCTCCAACTACTCGATGATCTAAATCTTTACGCAATTCAATTAAAGCTTCTTTTGCCGAAGGTTCATCAAAATTCTTAAGCACATAAGCGACCCGGCGACGCAGCATAAAAAAGCTATGATCTTTCAAACTTAAAATATGATTGAGAGCTTCTGTCGATCGATCACTATTCACAAAGCTGGCTAAAGCATTAATCGAATCATCCTGTACCGAAATATCATCTCCCTTGAGGCCACAGACCGTCACCTCAAACAGCTCCTCGGGACAGTTCATCTCCATCATCGCGGCCAAAATACTGCGGCGTAGCAACCAATGATCGTCCTGAAAAAATGCCTGCATTAAGTGCGGTGCTGCGACTACTCCAAAAAGTGACAGAGAATTTGCCGCTTCTGCCCGTACATTGGGAGTGTTATCTAGTTTGATGATTTGTAATAATGCCGCAAAAGACTCCGCAGTTTGCTGATTCCCCAGCTCCCGAGCCACAAAAGAACGCACCAAAAACTCTGGGTCTTTCAGGTGGCGACTTAAAATGGGTACTGCAACCTCTGGTGAATAAGCCTTTAAAGCAGCGATCGCCTTGGTGCGGTAATTGAAGTCGGTGTTGAGCAGGTCGGTTTCGATTTGCTGGAGATCCATGAAAAATAGGTTTTGAATGCGTAACCGAGATTTTAGCTCAGTTAGCAACCGGACGGGGGGAGTTAGGTAATGCGTTTAGAGATCACCTGGTTTAAATCAGTCAGAACTTCACTCAGCACGATCGAGCTGACCTCTGATAGCTTGAGCAGCTTAGCTTTTTCCTGATTACCCCATCGTCCTGCCGGGTAATCCCAACCCTTCCATTCTCCAGCCACAAAACAACAACCATCGATCGATTCGTTATCTAAACTCAACATCACCGAGACTTGCTGATAATCTCCCACAATGGCGGTTATCTGAGCTGCTGCAAAGTATTTGGAATGTGCCGAATAGTCGCCGTGGTCGTGGAGGCCGCTGCGCTGCCAGCCCAAACTCTCCAGAATTCGCACTAGTGAAGCCACCGGAATTTGGATATCTTTAAATTTGGTGATTTCCATTTTGTCCATTTCGCTTGGTTCTAGGGCATAAACTGGACGACCAAGCTGTGGGAAAGGCTGAATAATATTGTAGTCACTAAATATCTCGCCCCAAAGATTGCTCTCCTGCGATGGAATCTCCAATGGATGAATAATACCAATCCGGCCTTCCCTGTCTAGCTGATAAACTTCATCGCTGCTGTCAGCATAGCTTTGATCCTCAGTTAATCTAAATGTTTTGAGCAACTTACCCTCAGCACTATAGTTTGCCCATAAAATGCGCTGCGATAAAATCAACATTAAAGGATGACCTACTAATAACAACTCAAAATCTGGGACAGACCAGCGCCGATCGTTTACCATGACTTGTTCTAAGCGCAGTGTTTGAATTTTGACCACCTCAACAAGCTGTTTTTTTAGCAGCTTCCAATCGGCGATCGATTCGGCAGCTTTGATAGCATCATCTTTGCTGTTGGGTTTGGGTAAATCGGCTTTCAGCTTGTTGTCAGCATCCTTAACCATGGGCTTTAAGTTATCTGCCAAAGCGAGATAGAACTGTCGATCGCCAAAATCAAAAACCTTACTGCCCCGCTCATTTAAACCGCAATCTGGCACAATCCGATCTTCCAATTCATCGCGGCTCATTCTTCGATCAGTGGCGATCGATTCCATGCATTGCTTGGCACGGGTTTTAATGCCTTGGAACTTGACCTTTTGAGCAATACCATTAATTTGCATCAATGCTGTATCGGTGCCTATTTCGCGCAAACATTCTAAGCCAGCAACAGCGCGGGCATGTTGACTTTCCCCCGGCCAGTGCCGGATCAGCGGCGCTAGTTTGAGTGCAGAAGTATCGTTACCCAGCCACCCCACTGCTAACAAGGCCCAGTTTTCTTTACTGGGTGCTCCTGCGGCCAGCCAAGCTTCAAATAGCTGCCAAGCAAAAGTATCAAGGCTGGCCGGATCGCATTGAAGTTTGAGATCGCCGATCGAAATATGTGGTTCTGGTTTGCTTTGTTTCAAAGCGGTTAAAACAGACTGGATTTGTTCAGGATTCAGGCAATTTTCACCAATAGTAATTGGTGGCAAATCGATCGGGTTGATCCAGGTAGTTTTGGCAGCTTTGGGTAATGATGCCACCAGGTTTTTGGGTAAGTTACTGTCTGTGAAAGGGGTGTAGGCTTTTTCACTGGAGTTTAAAATTAATTCAGCGACTCGGTCTCGCACGGCTGCTTCTTGATCGACCAAGCAGGCTTGGATATAGTCGGCGTAGCCTTTGCGCTTTTGAGATCGGAGATAATCGATCGCCGTATCGGTTAATTTGCCCCGCCCGGTTACTAAAGAAATTAAGCCTGCAATAGCATGTTCAGGATAATAATCCAACCACTGTCTTGCCACTTGAGGCGCTTTGGAAGAAATCAGCAACTCTAGCATGTGGGGAGCCGCTTCCGGGGCTTGGACTAGAGCAAAGACTTCTAGCAATTCAGCGGCGATTGTTTTATCGGTAGCTACAGCGATCGATTGTTTAATTCTTTCTAATCCAGCATATTCAGTGTGAGCTAGCCAGCCTTTGATATATTCGGGCTTATTTAGGTACAGATTGAGTCGCAGTACTTCAGATTGGACTTTAGCGGCGCTGGGAAATCCTAAAACTAATCGCTGAGTTTGGTGATAGTGATCACCACCCGTTACTCCGGCGGTATAAAAGCTGTCTGGCAGTTGAGCGGTAATCGTTTCTAGCTCATCTGCCATCCCCAGGATGCTAGCGAGTAAGACTTCTCGTGGGGGGCTGCAAAAATAGTCGGTGGAATATTGAAATTTTTGTACTTTTAATTTAATAGCCTGTTGAATTTCTTGGCGTTCTGTAATTGATAGGTAAGGCAAAATATAGCTGCGAATTCCCGCACAAAAAGGAGCTGTATCCAAATCGGGGGTGGCGATATTGGCATTACCGAATAGTGTCTGATAAACAATGACGGCCTCGCTGGTGCAGTATCGACTTATTTCTGGAATGACATCTGTGAGCGAAGCTTTGCCAGTAAAGCTTTGGATTGCTAATCTGGGTGCTACTTCTTGGGGAGTTTCTAAGTTGGGCGGAGACATCATGGCCATCAGCCAAAAATGGGCTTCTGCCGGGGTGATGGCTACTGCGATTTCAGCTTTTGCCCAATTCCATTTCCAGCGATCGTTGACTTTGCTGATTTTCTGAAATCGTTTGAGACAGTCCTCTAAATCAAATGGTTTGGGTGCAGGGCGAGTTACCGGAGTAAAATTTCGCCAGGTTGCCCAGAGCCAATCTTGAGGAGATAGATCGATCGACCTTTGGGGTGGATATGTGATGTTTTTAGGGACTGTTTCCATTTGTACCTGCCAGGGAAATTGATGTGTGTAGGCTGTATAAAACAAAAAGGAGCGTTGGCTCCTCTTTGCTTTGGCAATTTAGTTTGATTTAGTTGGTTGCCGAATTTGGTAATGCTGGTGTAACCACACTTGGTGCAACTTGCTTGTTATCTTCTGGTTTACTATCAGATTTAGTCCCTAGCGGTGGACCAACTGTGATGACCACGAAATTGTCGGGGTGCAGTAGCTCTTTGGCTGCTTGGTTGACTTGAGCTAATGTGACCGATCGAATCTTATTTGGAAACTCGCGGATCTCATTTTCGGGCAAGCCGTAGACCAAGTTACTGAGGCTGGTAC
>JAYUSV010000370.1:0-14204 GCA_043755495.1 Synechococcales cyanobacterium | reverse complement strand
AATCTCTGAAGAAAGAACATGCACGGATGAGCTGTAAAGTGAGCTAACACTATCACTGTGGGATGATTGTCGCTTACTTCTGGCTTCTCTTGACATTACGTATTCTACCAGTTTTGCATTTGAGATTCATTCTCTCTAAATCTTGCTCAGTTTGCGGCCATAGAGTCGGTGAGCCTTTATGGATGTCGAATGTTGATTTGGGGATTAGCTGTTGTTTGACGATCGAGGAAATCGTTATCTGCGGTCTGAAGAACGGGCGGCAAAGCTAGCTGAGAAGCTAAGAGAACTAGGAGTAGACCCAGATTCGATCGGCTAGCTTTGTCGTAGTTGACCTCAGAGCAAGCTAGTGATTAGGCCAAGGGTATTTATGCCACCTTCTGGAGATGGATTTGGTAAGAAAACAAAGAGTTTACGAGTCAAAAGTGGACGAAAAACAGGTGGGCAAAAGGATCATCCTGGCTCTACTCTGGGGTGGAGTACAGAAGTAGATATAGTGGTTGAGCATAAGGTAGAACAGTGCCAAAGTTGTGCCTCTTCTTTAGCTGAGTATCCTGCACAAGATGTTATGGCACGACAAGTCTATGACATACCACCAATAATATTGAAGGTAACAGAGCATTGAGCCGAAGTGAAAATCTGTCCCCATTGTGGCTTGAAGAATCATGCTCAATTTCCTGTGGAAGCGAACAGTCTAGTTCAGTATGGCTCCAGACTGAAGGGCATGATGGTGTACTTAATGGACGGTCAATTGCTGCCATCGGAAAGAACTTGTGAAGTATTGAGCGATATTGTAGGGACTAAGGTGTCAGAGGGAACGCTCTACAACACCAGAACTCAACTTTTTAGTGATCTAGAGCTGATAAATAATAATATTCATTCGTTGGTTCTTGGTTCAAAAGTAGTTAATTTTGATGAAACAGGTTTGCGTGTAAATGGAAAGCTCTGGTGGCTACATGTTGCTTGTACAGACGGTTTTACCTACTACTTTATACACAATAAGCGAGGCCAGGTCGCAATGAATGAGATGGGAATCTTGCCACAGTTTGAGGGTAAAGCTATTCATGATGGCTGGCGTAGTTATGCCGACTATAGTTGTGAACATTTTCTTTGTAATGCTCACCATCTACGTGAGCTAAAGTTCATTTGGGAGAACTACCTGAAAGTTCAATCATCAGTCCTCGGATTCATGTACGATTTTGACGTGCTCTTTGATAACAATCAGGCAGAACGAGATATCCGCATGATGAAGCTCAAGCAAAAAATTTCCGGTACTTTTCGCTCTTCTGACGGGGCAGAAATATTTTGTCGCATACGTGGCTATATCTCCACTCTCAGAAAACAAGGCTGCAATGTCTTGGATGCTCTCATTGCCCTGTTCAATGGTGATTTTCAGCCTCCATTCCCTCAGCCTGAAGTTACCGGCAATCTTATCTTTATCCTACCTCAAAAGCTTGTTGAAAAGCGTCAGCCTCAGCATGTGTACGACTAATGGGATTGACTTTAAGTGTAATTTCCCGACGATTGGGATTACTTCCAGAGTTAATACCAAAAAAACTACGATCGCCCATCTCTAACTTGGCAACCGTAGAATTATCATCTTCACTACCGGCTGAGGGCAGACCAAATTGTTGACGATACTCAGCTAATTTCTGGAAAATGGTCATTTCATTTATTTCATAAACCACGCAAAGTTAGAACCTGTGGTGGGGTGGCATCTGGAGGATAAAGTAAGTCTACCTGTATTGATCGATTGCTGCGCGGTGGCAAAGTTAAATTCATCAATGAACTACCCTGATCGCCGCGTCTTTGTACCAAGTGATAATACTTGGTTTGCAGAGTGCCTTGATTGTCTGGATAACTCACTTTTACGGTGCCCCGAAAATGCACAGCGCGTGGCAATGGGTTAAGAAATCGCAAAACACCATCGATCGACTCTTGCTTTAAAGGTGTTTGTAGTGCCACTGTCACCTGCCGAGGCGTAGCGCTCGGATTAGCTAAGGGCAGCTTCAAACTATAATGCACTCCATAGTTGCCGTGCGATTCGTAGGCAGTATCGGGGTAGCGCACCGCCATTTTTGCCGATGATACTTGTCCGGTGCCCAATTGGCCACCCACTAAAGTCGAAATCCCCCAAGAGATGGCTTTGCCTGCTGCTGGAATTGATAAAGTTTGCTTACCAGGGTCAGCTAAGTTGGCCTGCCAGCGAGAGCCGATCGAGACCCCTGCTACCCGGCCATAAGTAATGCCGCCAGGACTGTTGGGAACAGTGGGTGCCACGTCACGGGGGCTGGATAGCTCACCTTTGTTTAGTAAGTTTTGCCATTCGGCCATAGTCGGAGCACGTTCTACACCGTTGGAACTAGGGGCAAAGAGTGCCATGCTGGCGGCGTAGACTTTGCCGTTGCTCTGGAGACGAATGTAGCTCGATCGACCGTTCAAGGGCGGCGTTAGTCCTTTGACTGGTATGGGTAGATTCATCAACATTTGGCTGCCACCGGCTGGGATGATCAGTTGCGCCGGAAAAATACTTTGTCGTCGATCGCGCAACACATCGCTAGTTGCACGACTACCAGGCCCAGCATAAACGGTGCCGTTGGGATCTTCTATCTGTCCATCTAAGGCCACAAAGGGCGCATCTGGTTGACTTAGGTAGCTGGCACCCTGTAAAACTTTGACTGTTACTGGTTTATTAGTAGGGTTGCTCAAGATTACGCCAATGTATAGGCTGCGTAGATCGGTGGCGGGTTTGGCTTGGGCTACGTGGTGGGTGAAAATGTCAAATTTCCCAGCAAAAGCGTAGTTTAAATGGGCTGTTGGGTGGGCTTTGTTGCTGCCGGGAAAAGTAGAAAGTAAAATGCCTTCTTTGAGGACTTTTTCGGGGCTGTTGCTGTTAAAAACTGGTGTTTGATCGAGTTTTCCGGGCAGGGCGCGAACTTCTTGAGCCAGAGAGATTTCTTGGGGTGGCGGGGTGACAGCGAGGAGGGCTTGGGGGTAAACGAAGGCAATTATTGGCAGCATATTGTAAGGCAGAGATAGCATGAATGAATGGCATTGTTAGCAGAAACCGTCATAGGCCACCTCTGGCTGGACAATGGAGATTTGGTGATTCATTATAACTCATTGGGTTGAGGGCATCGTTGTACAGAAGTCCGACTTCTTGATGAATTCATTGTTTTTTATAAAATTTATGGAATTAGGGTCATTATTTTTGATCGGATCAATCATTTTTAGAGCTGTTCTTACCCTGCCGAATTTCAGCAAAATAAATCGATCGGTCTTAGGCAAAATTGAGCACAAAGTGCGAGAGAGTTCTACAGAATCCTGGCCGCTTCACATACTACTCGAAACCCAATATTGAAATCGTGTAAACCAGGAAAGTTGCCGCTGATACGACAGGCCGAACGACAGAATTGAGGATTGTTGCCCCAGGAACCGCCCCGCAACATTCTTGAAGCGCCTTGATCGGCATCGATATTAATCCAAGCACTACCATTAGTTGGGGCATCTTTATAGTCATCATGATAGTGATCTAGACACCATTCCAAAACATTTCCATGCATATCATGTAGCCCAAAAATATTTGGAGAAAACATTTCAACTGAAGTAGTTTCCTGACGATAAATACCCTTTGTGCCTTGATCATAAGAACCTGACCATTTGCCATCAGGATCGTCTGTGCCGTCATAATTAGCTAAATCGGTAGTAATAGTTTTGCCAAAATGAAAAGGGGTTGTAGTTTCTCCTCGGCAAGCGTATTCCCACTCAGCTTCGCTGGGTAAACGATATTCTCGGTGCGTGAGCAAACTCAATCTGGCACAAAATTCTTGGGCATCAAACCATGATACTTGCTCTACGGGGTGATTATGGCTTTTAAAATGAGATTGGTCAGGGTTGAGTTCTTGATCGATCGCCGCTAAACCAGCTACGAACCGCCATTGCTCCTGAGTGACCGGATATTTGCCCATACAAAAGCTTGGCACATTTACAGAGTGCTGAGGGCTTTCATCATCACCTCGATCAATCTCATTTTCTGGCGAACCCATTAAAAAAGTCCCAGCAGGAATCAACATCATTTCCAGATTGACTTGATCGCCGGAGGTGCCAGCAACGCTATCGCTGAGTTTTTCGTTGAAAAACTTGACCGGGTGTTTTTTGCGTTTGAGAACCAGGGGCATAATTGTTTATTCACCGGAAATTGGGGTGAATTGGGCAACTGTTCGCCGAAGCTACCAAGCTACCCAACTCGTTTTTATTTTTGGGCACAGTTGCCTGCACCACTGGAACAAGTCTGGACTCTTCGTGTACTCCCGGGCGATCCTTAGATCGACTGGCTCTGACAATTGGAAGAGTGCTGGCAGCTTCACACACTACTCGAAAACCAATGTTGTTGTTCTGGTTATCGGGATTGTTGTTGTTGCGATAGGCCGAGCGGCAGTTTTGTGGATTGTTGTTCCAGCAGCCGCCCCGCACCATTTTTGATCTGCCTGTCCCACTGTATATCTTACGAAAAAAAGACAGCAAAGTATCTTCGTAGTGGCTATTATCAATTATAGAATCAATTAGCCAGAGGGTGCTTGAGCATTTGATTTTGCGGCGAATCAAAGATTTTAAGATGGTCTGATCGATCGAGGGAAAATATTTGCGGATATCGCAAGACAAAATGTAGGGGTTGGTGCGGCAGAAGGCAGTAAAACGACGGAGGGCGCGATGAGAGCCATAACCTTTGCGGTTGGCGTAAGAATCGGCAATAAAGGTGCGATCAAAAATAGGGGCAATAATGGCGCAGAGGGCATGATGAACTACTCGGTCTCGGTAGGGGGCAGCAGAAATGATTCGTGGTTTGGGTTCAAAGATCTCGAAGATGCGATAGGCTCCGGGTCGATAGGTATGGTCACGAAGTTGGGCTTGAAGCTGCAAGAGGTTGGGTTCTAATCGATCGTTGAATTCCAACACATTGTCTCGATAGCGTTTGCTGCGTTGGGCTTGGCGCGAGGCTGCGAGCAAGTTTTCAAAGCTGACGATTTGTGGCCAAAGGTTGCCGTGGCGATTCATGAATTTTTTTGCCCTGTTGTTTGATCCAGCCGCCTAATTCTAGGCCAATACTGTTGAGGGCGGCACTGGCAAATTCGTAGCGCTGGGTAGTGATCAGTTTAAAGCTATGCAGAAGGCGGGTTTGGTATCGTAAAATATCTAGGCTGTTGTTGAGTTCGATGAGCAGCTCTCGTTTGTTTTGGGCAAACCGCGCTCGTAGTAAGCCTTCTAACAAGTCGTACAAGCCACTGGTAATTCTGTCGCCCAAACTAAACTTAAAATCGCGGTGGAGCTTATTCAAGTGGGGAATGTACCACTCGATTAAATCATAGGTTTTTTGGATGATGGGCAGCTCGTTCATGGCTTCAGCATACGATAAAAAGGAACGAAATTCAGCAAAATAAATCGATCCGCCTTGGGCGGAATTGAGCGCAAAGCGCAAGAGGGCAAAAGAGCAGAGTTCTACAGAGTCCTGGCAGCTTCACACACTACTCGAAAACCAATGAAGCTAAGCTGGTTGACGGGATCGTAGCTGAAGCGATAGGCCGAGCGGCAGTACTGTGGAAAGTAGCACCAGCAGCCGCCCCGCACCATTCTTAAAGCACCTTGATCGGCATCAAGGTCAATCCATGCACTACCATCGGTAGGTGCGCCTTCATAGTTATTATGATAGTGATCCAAACACCATTCAAAAACATTTCCATGCATATCATGCAGCCCAAAGAAATTAGCAGCATTCAAGCTACCTACCACATTTGTCTTTTCTCGATAAATTCCTTTTTCACCATTTTCATAAATATAGCTTCCGTCATAATTTGCTAAATCTGGAGAAATCGTATCGCCAAAATGGAAAGGAGTTACCGTCCTGCCCCGACAAGCATATTCCCACTCCGCCTCACTCGGTAAACGATATATCCTACCAGTCAAAACACTCAACCGCCGACAAAACTCCGCAGCATCGTACCAAGACACCCTCTCCACAGGCAAATTATCATCTCCCGAGAATCTCGATGGATCTAGTGACAGATCTCGGTCTACCCTAGGTAAATTAGCCACTGCCCGCCACTGTGCCTGAGTAACCGGATACTTGCCCAGGTAAAACTCCGGCACTGTCACTATTCGCTGTGGACTTTCTCCGCTGTGTCTTTCTGGTTCCTCCGTTGGCGAACCCATCATAAATGCCCCTACCGGAATTCGTACCATCGCTAGCTCTGTCTGCAACAAACCCAAAGCATCACCCAAAAGCTCTATAAACTGCTTCGCCGCCCCCGGCGCTCTCACAATCTCTAGCCCTCCCTTGACAGGCTTACCAGCAAGCTGACCAAACACTGTCACCATATTTTTCTTGGTAATAGATTTCCCCAACTCCTCCGACAAACTCCAAAATAGCGCCGCGCCCAACTTGCTCACATGACCAGTAGAAAATCCTTCGCTATCAGCAATTTCAGCGTAGCCTCTGCCCTGCCAAGTTCCTTCAATAATCTCTTGCTGCAACGCACTCAACTCTTCTTGGGTACGCGCCTTCATAGCCTCATTAGCAATCCTCATCACATCCTGTAACTCCAACAAATTTTCAGCCATCCGCAGAGTTGCCACCTCAAACTCATACGGCACCAATACTGGCTCATCACCATACTCAATAGTTACCACCTCCACTTCTGCCTTTTGCCAAAAATCATCCTCCACCGCCTCACCAGGCATCAACACCGCAGGCACCACCAACTCCATCCCTGGCAACACCTCAAAATGCTGTGCCAACAACTCAGGCGCTATATTTTTTCGTTCATCTAACAAACGTCGCAGCAAATCAGCATATTTCAACAGCTCAGGATAATCTCGTAAATAGGGCGCAAAATCTTGAGTAATGCGCGTCAGTCGATCTAAATCTGACAGCAGCTTCCCAGCTTTTTTAGCATCAGCCCTACCACTATCAATCAGCGCCTGATAAGCCGCCGCAATTTGCTGCACCACCGACTCCCGTCGATCGTCTAAGTACACCATCGCCGACCACTGCTGTAACTCCAACTCCTGATATTGCAGCATCTCTGGGTTAGCCTGAGCCAACTCCTGCACATAGCTCAACAGCAGCCGAGCCACCTGCTGCATCTGCCCCCAGCCAATTTCTTGCTCCATGCTCCCTAGCAAATACGATCGAATACGCGGCTCGATCGCATATTGCTCATATCCCACCGGGTTACAAAGATCTGACAACAGCAAATCTACCTCCGCCACCCAAGGCACCTGCGCCTCTAGCAAATTGCGCAAATAATGCACCAGCTCAGGCGTTAACACCAACGGCAAAGCCGCATAAAAAGCTAACTGTCGATACGACGGCTCAAAACGCTGCACAAACCGATCGACCTGTGCCGCTGCTGATTGATGCTCTTGCGGAATTGCTAAAGTCATCATGCCACCCTCCTACCGCTTCCATTAACGGCCTGCCCCCTCACCACATCGATCGCATTCCCTAAGCCATCAGCATTCATCTGCTCCATTTGTACCAAGTAAGCAATCACCTCCGCCGAGCTGCCCTGCCATCGATCGACCGGCAGCGGATTTAGCCAGCAAATTAAACCAGATTGACGCTTCAGCTTCACTAAAAAATCTGTCGTTTTCCGAATCCGCTCCATCCGGCGAAAGCCTCGTGCCGCCCCAGCATCGCTCACAATCAACACGCTCGTTTCAGCATCGCACTCTGCCAACAGATCAACCGTTTTATAGGGCATCGTCAGCCGCTCATCTCTATACAAATAATCGGTAGGAAAATTATGAAAATACCCCACCAAAACGCTGTCTTCCGGGAAAACTCCCGGCAACATCGCCGTTTCTACAAAATCGCGAGTAAACCGGTGTAGCGGAACCATCGAACCACCTCGATCAACCAGTATCAACACCTTAGCCTGATTCACCGTGCGGCGCTGATAAACCGGAGCCAGAAAAAATCCCTGACGAGCTGCTTTTTGTACTGTGGCTGTCACATTTAACAAGTCTCGCACCCCCACCGCTACCCTGCGACTCAAAAAACGCCAGCCATAAGCCATCGATCGCCGCGATAACGGGTGATAAGTATGCAGCTCTGGTAAATCGTCTCCATCCATCGGCAGCAGGGGCGATTGCCAGGGCAAAGGAGAGAACTCTGGCTCTGCTGTTTTTGCTGGCAGGCTGTCTTCAGCCAAATGAGTCTGGGGCAGAGGATCTAGATTTGTAGGTGGCAGGTTCTCTGGTCGTTCCGATTGAGAATTATTGCTGTCTATCGCTTCGATCGGCGAAGACTGCTGAGGAATCTCGGTGAAAATCCTGGCAAATCGCCGCTGTTCTTCCAGGGAGTGACACCACAACATAGTTAACATCTGGCGTAAGCTTGCCAGATCGCTTCCAAACCCACCATCGATCGCATCTAGCGCCGCCAAATACTCATTCACGCCCAGCTTAAAACCCTCACCCCGCAAGCGCCGAAAGAGTCCCAAAATAATTGGCTTGGGCAAAAATTCATTGATCATGCCTTTTTTCCAGATTGTTGTAAATCTGCCCGCAGCTTAAATAATAAATTGCGGTATGGGAGCAATTCTTCAGACTTCAATTTTTCTAGCCCGTAAGGCTTAGGGGCAAAGTTCTGTAAGGCTTCCACCCAATCCAAAAACTCGCTAGTGCCCGGTGTTTTCACCCAAGATTTAGCCTGCCGCACTGCCAAAAACTGTTTAGATGCCTCTGCTAGCAAAGATGCTTTAGGCTGCGCCTTGGCCTCTCGATCGCGGTAGTGCTGCTCCACAATTTCTTGCAGCCGCTGCGGATCATCAGGAAATTTCACGAAGTGATAAATGCAGCGCCGTAAAAAGGGAGCAGGTAAATTGCCTTTTTCTTTGTTGCTGGTAACAATCACGATCGGCTCATTACCAGGTGTCGCCTGGATGGTTTGGTTTGTTTCGGGAATAAAAAATGACCAAGGCTGATCTAACACGGTCAACAAATCATTAGCAAAGTCAATGTCTGCTTTGTCGATTTCGTCGATTAGCACTACCGCCGGACGATCGGCTATTTTAAAAGCTTTCCCGATCGCCCCCAGCTTACAATATGCCTGCACGTCGCTAGGATCTCGGAGAAGATTAGCATCAAACTGTTTGGTCTGCACATCATACAAGCGCAAGATGGCATCATAGGTATATTGACCCTCCAATGCCTTGGTATCCGATCGAATGTTCCAACGGTACAGCGGTAGCCCTAGCTCGTAAGCTACTGCTGAAGCTAGCCTAGTTTTACCGCAGCCTGCTTCTCCTTCTAAAAGCAGTGGTCGTCTCAGATATATTGCCAAGTTCACGGCTTCAATTAGCTCTGGATCTGCCAAATATGGTTCTGCTTCACAGGGTGAATCTGCATGACTATCTTGGGGGCGGTTGCTGCTATCACCGGTAAAGGTATATCGCTTTGTATTACTCATGGTTACGGCCTATTCCTTAACTTACTTTACTAGTCATTGCATTCATCAGCTCATCATAAACATCACTCGGTCTTCCCTCCGTGACTTGATAAATAGTTTTAGCCATAAGTTCAACCTCCAAAACTGACATACCAACTGCTGGTAGCATTAACCCAGAGAATTTTATCAGCCATTTAAAAATATCTTTTTCTTCCCATTTTTGCAAGGGCATTTCAAGTATTTTATCCTTGGCAAATGGGGGCTTGTTACAAAGCAAAGTATCTGGCAAACATTGCTTATGAACCGCACCTCTTACTGTAATAACTGCAAAAATCTTGACCAAAGGTGATTTATTACTAGCCATAGGCATTCTTTGGATAAGCGGACACCAAAAGCAATTAACAAACCAATCCAAGAATGTGCTATTGGCATCAAGGTAAGGAATGCTAATTTGCATCATAAAAATATTTCCTCCGCCTGTTAGTGCTAAATAAATTTTATCAATTAGATTATTGATAATTTGTTGTTCAGGAACTTGATCGATCTTGACTTCAAACGTTTTCGCGGCATCATAAAGAAAATCGGTATGGCTGATGGTTGGTCGATTAGAGAAAGAAAACTCAATTAGTGGATACCAATTGCCTAGATTTTGTATGTGTTTGATGATCTTTTGAACGCACCATTTACCACCCATTGCATTACTGTTTTTGAGCAAAAACAATGCTGCTCCTTCACTGTCTTCAATTTCAGTACAGATTGTAGTTAAGTTTCTATTGACTTTAAAAAAATCTATTCGATGGAGATTTTGTTCCCAATCAGCAAATAATTCACGATAAATCTTACTCTTTTTCACCGCATCTGTGTTCGGAGAGTTGCATTCAAGATATTTGATTTCATTATCCACCTCTCGGATCTTTTTTTCTAGCAATTGAATTTTTTCATTAAATACAGGATGTTGAGATTGATCAAGACTACTACCGAGTCCTTCATAAGCCGCCGCATACTGCCGAAATAAATTTTCTCTGTATTTTCGCTTAGCTGAAATAAAACTATTTTCTTCGTTAATCATCATAGATTTTTAAAATTAATTATTGACAGTTGTTCTTCTCAATCTCTAGTGTCATTGCGGCAATTTTTTGTTCAAGTTGTCTAATGCTCTCATCTAGAATGGGTTGATCGGCATCATTTAAAGTAGTACTTTTTTGATTGTATGCTGCCTCATATTGGGGAACTAAAATATTTAAATTTTTACGTAAAGCACGGCATTTTACCTCTTGGAATGATGTCATAGTAGATAGCCTCTTTTCTGAAGTAACTATGCTCTTCTTGATCGCTCCAGACAAAATTACCACAGATGTAGGTATCATAAATGCCGCTTTAGCTTCAATCTGTTGCCGATCGGCTGCCACCGCCATCCCCACCACCGCTTCCAGCGTCTCATCCCACACCGGCGCACCACTAAAACCCTGCTCGATCGCATAGCCCTCAGCCTTCAAATCTTCCATCTGCACCCATCCCGCCCCCTGCTGCTCCCGCAACACCCCACTCGCCCAAATACCATCATCAACTGCACCGCCTGCGCTCCCACCGGCAAAGCCCCCAAGTCTACCTCCAACAACACCAGATCTTCCCCCACCTGCCCCGGATTCACCGGCTGCCAAAACACCACCTTGCCAGACACCCGCTGACCAGCTTTTAACAAAGGCAGATCAAACTCCACCAACTCAGTTGGCATCACCGCCGTATCGCTCGGCAGCCCCAAAGCCGCTGCCACCACATGAGCACAGGTTAGTACATGTCGATCAGACACCAAAAAACCAGCTCCAATCACATCATTATTGACCGCAAAAATCCGGGCGATCGAAAACTTAAAAGATTGAAAGTAGTTCATTAACCTAATCCTGTTTCCAAGTCAGAGTCACCTCAAAATTCACCTCACCTCCCACCGAAGAAAAAATTACCCCAGCTTCCGCCGTCATCTTCAAACCAAACTTAATTTCCACCTCACTCGCCGGAGTAGTCAACCCCTGCTTCAATCGAGTAAACGCTGCCGCCGCCACCGGTACCACCCGATCCAACGCTTGCTCAAAAGACTGGGCAGATTTTTCTATATCAGTATTTACACCGCCCCGCGTCACACGCTCCTTCGGCTCGCCAGTTTTTTTCTCAATCTCCATCAAAAACGGTGTGCCGTCTGAAAGATGAAACTCAACTATTTTTTTATCTTGCGCCATAAATACCCCAAAATTCAGTTAAAAATTCCCCATTAGATTTATATCCCAGTTAACCAAAACTGTAAACCACTAAACTATTGAACATCAGAAAGATGCAACAAGTCTTTACAACAAGAAACTTGCAGCAGCTTCGATCGCTATCTTAATTGCTGATCCCAACTCCACACCGTATTTTCTAGCAGCATAGTGACAGTCATAGCTCCAATGCCGCCAGGGACGGGGGTAATGTGACTGGCGATCGGCAGTATTCCATCAAAATCCATATCCCCAACAAGTCTAGATTTGCCGTCGAGCCGAGTGATCCGGTTAATGCCCACATCGATAGCGATCAACCCCGGCTTCACCATCTCAGCAGTAATCATCCGCTCTCTGCCCACCGCAGCGACTAAGATATCAGCTTGACGACAAACTTCAGCCAAATTAGGAGTCTGGGAATGAGCAATCGTAACAGTGGCGTTAGCATCCAAGAGCATCAGAGCTAATGGTTTGCCAACTAAAATACTGCGACCAACCACTACAGCAGTTTTTCCGGCTACTTCTAGATTGTATTCAGCCAGCAAACGCATTACGCCAGCAGGAGTACAACTGCGCAGCCCTGGTTCACTACGCACCAGGTGGCCAAGGTTGAGGGGGTGAAGTCCATCGGCATCTTTGTGAGGGGCGATTTCATAGAGTAATGCCACCGAATCTAAGTGATCAGGAAGGGGAAGCTGAACTAAGATGCCGTCTACTCGATCGTCTCTGTTTAGTTCGTGGATGACGGCGGTGAGTTCGGCTTGAGTGGCGGTGGTGGGAAAGTGTTTGCCGTAGGAGTTAATGCCGATCTTGGCGCAGGCGGTTTCTTTGCCTTTGACGTAGGCGGCGCTGGCGGGGTTGTCGCCAACCATTAATACGGCTAGTCCGGGGGGACGACCTATTTGGGGTTGTAATCGATCGATCTTGGTTTTTAGTGAGTCCTGCATTTTCTGGGCGAGGGCTTTACCGTCTAGAATTGTGGCTGTAGACATCTGGAATCTTTCCTTGGGGCAATTGCAGCTCCATCTTACCGAATAGCAGGAAGTTTTTTATTCGTTGTCTTGTGAACCGCAGATATTGAAATCCCCGGCGTTTGTATCCTAATCGCCGGGGTAAAGTTATAACGCTGATCCTGCCAAGTAATTTCCGGTTATCGCAGAATTAATCTGATGCCGTGAGGTTTTACCGCTAAACTACGTCTGCACCATAAGCAGACGAAGAGATTTGAACTCCTGTATCACAAGCGTTATTCTACGAAGATCGATCCAGGGAGCGAGTTTTTTAGTCTGAGCTTAAGGCAATAAACTAAAATTAAGCCTAACGTGCAGGGTTTCGCCTGAGGAAACCTCAGGCGAAATCCTTGTAGCACTACCTGATGCGCCGAGGCGGCTTTACCATTTGCCCACCCCCAGATAGTCTGGGGGGCAGGACTCGAACCTGCAAACTCCTCTGATAGCGCTGAGATTAAAACTGTGCCCAATGTTATCCTAACCTACTCAGCAAACAAATAGCCAAAAACCGCTCCCGCCACCTGGCGCTGCTGCACATCCCGGCTATTTGCTTCTTCTCTGGCCTGTAAAACAGCCTTCTGTAACTTCTCCACCCGCACCGTCAGGGCATTGACCCGATCTTGAGGCAAAGCTCCCGAGAATTCCACCAAACTCCAGACTCCCTCCACCACATCCTTGGTGACTTCTTTGATCTGAGCGGGGTGATGCTCGGTAGCTTCGTAAGCTACTACAAAATCAGTAATTTTCTTAGTTTTGACAGTTTCTTTAGGAATAGTCACATAGCAGCCCCGGTTGGGGTCGCGCTGCCAATCTTTATCGATCGACAATACTGGCAACGACAGCACAAAAGTCTTTACATCTTGCAACTGCTTCTCTAAAAACAGTAAATAAGATACCGGTACATCGGTCAAGATAGCCTGACCATCCACCACCACCGAAGCCTTCGCTTCAGTATTGGCATAGTCTTGAGTCGCCGCCAAATCTAAAAACTCGGTAGAAGCTTGCATAAACTTTTCCAGCAACTCCGTCGCTTTCAGAGTCAGCTTCTGAGATTCGGCTGGATAAATAAAGCCATCTTCTTCCCGCGATTGATAGGTACGACTTAACCCCTGAAACAATCCGCTTTTTTGGGCAAGCTGATATACCTCAGTTTTGCCCTTAGCAGTATTGGTTTTCACCGATTGTAAAATAGCAATTAACTGGTTCAGCTTCATGATGAATCTTCGTAAATGGATTCACATTTTAGCAAACTAATTAGGCAGTCTTGAACATTTTATGGGTTTCAGAACGCCCCATTCGTTGCAATTGCCGCCACAGCAGCCCCATTGATAGTAGAGCTATAGTGGACTCGATCGCCAAGGCAACAAAAAATTTCATAGTAGAGTGCGGGATGTGGGAAAATCAGTGGCGACCTGCCAGACAACCTGCCACGCACGGGGGCGAGGTCGCCTCGCCCCAAACGTGTACGCAGGTCGTGCCTGAACGAGTTCAGGCAAAACT
>JAYUSV010000369.1:0-4398 GCA_043755495.1 Synechococcales cyanobacterium | reverse complement strand
CACAAGCCCGCAACTGAGCTTCGTCACCAA
Organism: Synechococcales cyanobacterium; assembly: GCA_043755495.1. Classification (GTDB taxonomy): domain Bacteria; phylum Cyanobacteriota; class Cyanobacteriia; order Cyanobacteriales; family Chamaesiphonaceae; genus JAAFHZ01. The sequence continues at coordinate 4,368 of JAYUSV010000369.1, read as the reverse complement.
TCACCGCCCCATTCCAAATCAACGGCTGCTTGAGGGTGGCATCATCTCCAATTGTCACGTTATGACCAATGACAGTACCAGCAGTAATATTGACCCTTGCACCAATCCGACAGTTGTTACCAATCACTACTGGACTAGCAATAGTGGCAGTGGGGTGAATCATTGTATCGGTTCCGACCCAAATGCCCGGGCGCAGTTGGTCACACAATGGCAGCAGACTGGGCAGTCGATCGAGCGCATCATACTGTACCTGGCGATAGGTATCTAGCTGACCCACATCACACCAGTATCCAGCGGCTACATACCCATAAATAGCGGCCTTTTGGGCTAGCAATAATGGCAGTAAATCTTGCGAAATGTCAAATTCTCGACCAGCCGGAATATGTTGCAGCACTTCGGGTTCAAAGATATAAATACCAGTATTGACTGTGTCTGAGAAAATTTCGCCCGCCGTGGGTTTTTCTAAAAATTTCTGGACTTTACCATCTCGATCAGCAATGACCACCCCAAAATCTGCTGGGTTGGGTACGGAAGTCAACACCATGGTTACTTGGGCTTTTTTGGCTCGATGAAAGGCGATCGCCGCACTCAAATCAAAATCGGTAATACTATCGCCGCTGATTACCAAAAAAGTCCGATCGAGTAATTCCCCCACATATTTGATCGAACCGGCTGTTCCTAGAGCCTGTTCTTCTTCGATCGAGTAGTGAATCGACACATCCCAGTCTTGACCATCTCGGAAGTATTGCTGGATGGCTTCGGGCTGGTAGTGCAGGGTAATAATGATTTCTTCGATGTTGTGCTGCTTTAGTAAACCAATTATGTGTTCGGCGATCGGGCGATTCAACACCGGCACCATGGGCTTGGGTAATTCGCAGGTGAGCGGGCGCAAGCGCGTTCCTGATCCGCCTGCCATTAGTACTGCGCGTAATTCCATAAATCCTGTGGGTTAGATGCTCTATCTATATGCTCGGGCTTAATTTTAGCGGATGGGGTGTTGCTTCACATATCTTTAAATTTTCCTGTGATGGCAACCTTTTTCTAAATTATTGCCTGTTTGCTTATTTTTGATCGCCAACGGATTAAAACAGTGGCAGTTTTCCACCATTTAAAGTAAGTTCATTCCTTCTGGGTATGTCTTTCTCTGCCTAGAATGAAAGACAGGTAGCGGCGAGAGTTGAACCCCTCTTATAATTTTCCTGAGTGAAATCATGGTCTTTTTGCTAAATCAAACTAATGTCTTTAAATATGTGGCGGATCTGGGTTATCACTTAGAAGATATGGCCGACAATATCAAGCCGCTTTCAGCGAAAAACTTTAATTTGTTGCTGACACTCAGGGAAGATTTGCAGCTATTGGTGAAGCAGGAGCGCCATAATCATGAAGGTAAGGCTGCTGGGGAGTTTGTGGGAGAGTGGCAGGTGCAGGAGTTAATGCGTAATTTTTCGGCGTTAAGTCATTGGCAGCCGTCTATTTCTGAGGCATTGCATTTTGATAAGGAAAACTCGATTTTGGTGTTTAAGTACCTGAGTGATTATCGAGACTTGATGGATTTTTATTTGAAGGAGAGTGTTTTCCCCGCAGATATTGCGGCTAAGTTGGGGGCTTTGGTTGGGACTTTTCATCGGGATACTTATCAGCGAGGAGAGTATCAGGGGGCGATCGCCTCTGATGCCAGCGAAGCGATCAATGCTAGTACTAATAAAGCGATCGATTCACAGCCAGATACAGAACAACCGGTGAGAAAGCAGTTGAGCATTGTGCAAAGAATGATTCGGGGTTTGGAGCGGTTGACCCCGGAGATTTTTGGGAGTGTGCCCGATGATGGTTTGAAGTTTTATGCTTTGTATCAGCGCTATGACAGTTTAGGTCAGTCTTTGGTGCAGTTAGGGGAGGCTTTTCAGGCAGATTGTTTGACTCATAATGATTTGAAGCTGAATAATGTGTTGTTGCATAATGATTGGGAGCAGGCGGAGAGCGGGGTGCTGCGCTTGATTGACTGGGAGCGATCGGCTTGGGGTGATCCGGCGTTTGATTTGGGGACTTTGATTGGTAGTTATTTACAGATGTGGTTAGGGAGCTTGGTGGTGAGTAAGTCGCTGTCGATCGAGGAGTCTTTGAGTTTGGCGATGACTCCATTGGATCGGGTGCAGCCTTCGATCGCTGCTTTAACCGGGGCTTATTTGGAGGCTTTTCCGCAGATTTTGGTCGATCGGCCTGATTTTGTAGAGCGATCGGTGCAGTTTGCTGGGTTGACGTTGATTCAGGGTATTCAGGCTTCGATCGAGTATCAAAAGACTTTGGGTAACAGTGGGATTGCCCAGTTGCAGGTGGCGAAGTCGTTGCTGTGTCGTCCGGTGCAATCGATGCCGACGGTGTTTGGAACGCTGCGGTTTATGCCTCAGGTGCCGGTGGCGGCTTAGATTTTTTACTCATTAACTATTAATAAAAACTACAAGCATATGCAAACTCTAGATGCTACTCCTACTAAGCCTGCTGTTGATCCTGAATTGATGGCGGTGTTGGAAGATATTGCGCGGAATGTAGAGATTCGGGATGATTTTTCGATTCATCATCCGAGCTATAAGCCGTTAGAGATTCCGGCGGAGGCGGTGGAGCGGTTTCAGAAGATGCCGGAGCAGATGCGCCAGAAGTTTTTGAGTTTGCAGTTGCGCAGTTTTTTGTATGGTATTTACTACAATGGCGGAATGCGCAGTGCTTTGGCGTTGGATGCTGAGGATCAGGCGGTGCAGTTAGATTTGGAAAATAATACGGTGTTGGGGATTGATTTGGCTTTTTTTCAGCAGTTGCATGATGCTAACTGCGGGACTGGTTATTTTGAGGAGGGGTGGAAAGTATTGCGGGAGGCGGAAGATGGTGGTTTGTGGGTGCAGGGTGGTGGGTTGAGGCTGTATGTGGAGCGGGAGAAGTATTTGCGAGAGGGAGAGCAGCAGGCGCAGGTGGGGGATGTGGTGGCGGTTAGGATGCCGAAAAATCGGATGCAGAGTGGGTTTTATATGGCGGTGAGTAATTTGGGTTTTAGTCGTCCGCAGGCTGGGGATGCTTTGGTGCGCATTTATTTTAATGTGACTCCTGAGGGTTCGGTGGCGGTGATGAAGAGTTTGACTCGGGATTTGAATGAGGCGAATATTCCGTTTAGTTTTAAGGTTCTATATAATCCTAAAGACTATAATCGCTTTGATTCGGGGGTGTTGTATTTTGATGGGAAGCATTATGAGGTGGTGGCAAGGGTTTTAGAGGGGGTCTATGCTGAATGTCGATCGCATTTTGTGCCGAAAATTCCTTTGTTTACTAAGCAGATTGCGTTGGGCTTAGGGGTGGCAGAGGAGCCGGATCAGAAGTTTGCCGATCGAGAAAGTTTTGGAATGAATCGTTGCCAGATTGTAGCAAATGGATTGCTGGAGTCATTCCATCAGAACAGAAATTTATTGTTAGAACGAATAGAGCTAATATCAAACAGCTTTTCTGCGGCTGGGATTGATTTGCAGTATCCACACATCAATAGTAATTCTGAAGATGCTTATCATATTATCGAGCAAAATTGACGGGGAATATTTCTATTTAGATTATTTTCAGACAAAAGTACTTTAATTATAGATTTAATAATCTAAGGTTATAAATTTGATCGTAGAAAACCTTTTTTCAATGCTACAATAATTTTAGTTCATTCAAATATTAGATAGAGAGCAAGTAAAATGGCAAACATTAAATTAGAAAATCTAGATATTTCAGGATTAGATTTATTCAGCGATTCGGAAAGTTTCATAGTAGAGCTTATTGATGAAGGTGAAGAAGTCATAGGGGGAATTGGAACTAATACTATTCTCCCCACAAGAACAAAGAATCCTTGTGGGAACGTTACCCGTACTGCTCCTTCTCTTAATTGCGGTAGTTGGGATCTGTTTTAAGTTGTTGATTTTAAGCCCGGAAAAGTATTTAAACTCATTGATTTAAAGATCTTTGATTACAGGCAATCTCTTTTTTCTTGATGATATGATAAGTTCATTAAATTTCAGATGGAGATCAAGTTAAGATGGCGAATATTAAATTAGAAAATCTAGATATTTCTGGATTAGATTTATTCAGTGATTCAGAAAGCTTCATAGTAGAGCTTATTGATGAAGGTGAAGAAGTCATAGGAGGAATTGGTACTAATACTATTCTTCCCACAAGAACAAAGGCTCCTTGTGGAGATTGTTCTTGCTTTGCATCTCGTCTTAATCTACCGCTCTATGAATTGATGTAATTTTGTAAGTATTCAGGTCTAAAAAGTTTCAGCCCGATCGTCTCTAGGTATGCTTTTGGAGCAATATTATTAAATATTCTTCAAATCATATTCGCAATAGC
>JAYUSV010000368.1:0-4405 GCA_043755495.1 Synechococcales cyanobacterium | reverse complement strand
AAAACCTGCGGGGTATTCCCAAACCAATAGAGACTCCAGCACTGGATTTCAAATAAATGTCAGCGGCGGCACTGTCAACATTACGCCGCCAAATCCGCGGCATTAGCTGGAGTCGATCGAAGGGGATCGGTCAAAGATAAATCCCTCTACTCCAATTCCTCACAATTTGCCCCGCAGTGGCGTGGTGAAGTTTGTTGGTCGGGCAGAAAATCTAGAACAACTACATATTCAATTACAGAAAAATGAGCGAATAGCCATTACGATCGCTGGGATGGGTGGTATTGGTAAAACCGAGCTGGCCTTGCAATACGCGATCGGGCAGTTACAGCGAGGCCAATACCCCGCCGGATGCTGTTGGTTGAGAGCCAGAGATCGAGAAATAGCCACTGATATAGTTACCTTTGCTCAGGTTCATTTGGGTTTAAGCTTACCCGACCAACTGGAAATCGAGGATCAGGTGAGGTTTTGCTGGCAGCGGTGGCCGGAGGGGGAAGCCCTGGTGGTTCTGGATGATGTGACCGATTATCAGGCGATCGAACCTTATCTACCACCAGCAGATCCCAGATTCAAGCTACTGATCACGACTCGGTTGGATTTAGGTTCTACGGTTCAGAAGGTGCCTTTAGAAGAACTGGATGAAGATGGCGCGATCGCTCTTTTAGAATCATTGGTGGGAGGGGAGCGGATTCGATCGCAGTTAGTTGATGCCCAGGCGCTTTGTAAGTGGGTGGGCTATTTGCCCTTGGCCTTGGAATTGTTGGGGAGATTTTTGGCAAGGAAGTTGGATTGGTCGATCAATAGACTTCTCAAGGCATTGGATGAGCAGCGGTTAGCGGCCAAGGCTTTGGTTGAGACGGAAAACGGTATGACTGGGCAATTGGGTGTGGCGGCTGCTTTGGAATTGAGTTGGCAAGAATTGAATGAGGCAGAGCAAGAGCTGGCTTGTGTGTTGGGGATGTTTGCGATCGCGCCGATTCCTTGGTCGTTGGTGGAGAGTTGCCAGCCGGAAGTCGATCCTGATGATCTGGAGGATGTTAGAGATGATGGTTTGATAGCTCATAGTTTGCTGAAACGGGTTGCTGATAGTAGCTATCAATTGCACCAGATTGTACAGGAATATTTTCGGATTAAGTTGGGCGAGAGGGGTGATCAAGGGCAATCTATCAAGGCCAGTTTCTGGCAGGTGATGGTGAGGATAGCACAAACCATTGAGGAGTTACTGACGATCGATAAGATTGAACAGGTTAGAGAGTCAATTGCTCATCTGGAAGAAGGTGTTCGATTGTGGATTGATAGTGTTGCTTATGAAGACACGATCTGGCCTTTTGTGGGAATAATACGTTTTTACAAAGGTCAAGGAAACTATAGTTTAGCTGAACCACTGAGTATAAAATGTCTGGAAATAGCTAAGATCCGATTTGGAGATGAGCACCCAGATATTGCTGCTAGCCTGGATCGTGTAGCAGGACTTTACGAATTGCAAGGAAGATATGAAGAGGCCGAACCTCTCTATATTTCAGCATTGGAGATGAATCGACGCACTCTAGGAGAAGAGCATGATGATTTAGCTGTGAGCATGAATAACCTGGCTTTATTCTACGAAATGCAAGGGAAATACGTGCAGGCTGAAAAGTTTCATCTTTCAGCATTGGAAATGAAAAAGAAATTGTTAGGAGAGGAACACCTATCCATCTCCACCAGTATGAATAATTTAGCCGGAGTTTACGAAAAACAAGAAAAATACAAGCAGGCTGAATTTCTTTGTATTTCAGCATTGGAAATGAGATTGCGCCTGCTAGGAAAAGAGCACCCATACATTGCTAATAGCATGAATAATTTAGCTGGACTTTATGCAACACAAGGGAAATATGAGGAAGCTGAACCTTTTTATATTTCAGCACTGGAAATGAGAACATGTCTTTTAGGAAAGGAGCACCCATCTGTTGCTCATAGCCATTTGAATCTTGGAATTCTTCGTCAAAATCAAGGTAGATATTCTGAAGCAGAGGCTTTGTATAACCAAGCCCTAGTGATTGCTGAAGCTAAACTAGGCTCAAATCATCCTACGACCCAACAAATCCTCAACTCGCTTAACTCTCTGCCTCATTCCTCAGCTTAAAGCCAAAATTGATCGACCATTCACCTAAAAATGATCGAAATGCTCACAAGGCACAATTATTATTTAGTCTTTCCTTTGCGGGAGCAACAAATTAGAATCATCAGTGCCAGACCAGCCACCAAACAGGAGTGTCAAAAATATGAATCAGGAACCTGAATTTCCGTTCGATCACCTCTAGCACAATTAAAGGATGTATAGCGTTAGAAAATCAAACAAAAACTACTATTGAGATGGGTCATCAGGCGCAGGATGTAATCCAGTTTTTGCCCAAAACTTTCTTGTGGCTTGAATAGAATCCTCTTTTGGGTAACGCATGTCATTTAAATCTAGGCGACTACAAGTAGCTCGCCCGATCGGTGTAACACCCTGAATCATAATTCCGTCTTTGATCCAAACAAAATGCTCACCCCATCTTTGCAGGCGAGGATTGAAAATTGCTACATTTTCTTGAGTTTCTGGATCAATTCCTGTCATGAAATTGTAACGACGCTCATTGCAGCGTCGGCAAGCCAAAGCCAAATTGCTAATTTCATCAGAACCATTTAATGAGCGAGGTAGAACATGCTCAACAGTGAAACGATTAGCGCTTAGTCGTTCTGGAGAATGGCAGTACTCACACAAATATTCCGCCCTGGCTCGAACCAACTGTTTTGTTGTATCGTTAATCGACATTTTGAGCTGCCATCATGGCATTGATATGAGTAAAAATGCGATCGAGTTCCCCGATCGTCTCTAGCTCCAAGACTTCTTCTGCCACCAACTGATCAGCCTTTTTCTTATCTAATAGCACTTCCATCCGTTGCTGAAGCACCTCACTAAATTTGAACAACTTCCATGTACCGACTTGCTCAATGCAAATCTCGTGTATTAACGCAGATGGCTTACTGAGAGCTGAAATCATGGTAATTTACAGAATTTAAGATTTTGTACGCGAGTTATTCTCCCAAGGGAGTCTTGATGAGATTATATGTTGTGTCAGAGCCTCTTGGCCTGATTAGATATTGGCACGGTTCCCCTCTTGGAAAATTAACAGCCACAGTGGTAATGCCAAAAATATGAACTAGGAACCTGAATTTCCGTTAAATCGGCGATAGCCACAGTTTAAAAGTAGTGGATGCAGCTTATTAAATAGCAAATCAGCAATAATTTGGGCGGTAGCCGGAGCCAACAAAATACCGTTGCGATAGTGACCAGTGGCCAGAATTAACCTGGGATCAGCGCTGTAGCCTAAAATTGGCAGCTCATCGGGTGTAGCTGGCCGAAAGCCCCACCATTCTTCGACTACCGGATACTTAGCCAAAATCGGACAGAGCCGAATTGCCCGATCGAGCAACCCTTGCACTCCCTCCGCAGTATTACCAGCGGCAAACCCTACATCCTCACTAGTCGCCCCAATCACAATCCGCCCATCCCGACGCGGCACAATATATATTTCAGTCCCAAACAGCACCGTATTCAGTGGTAAAGATTCCCCTGGTGAAACCTGCAAAGCAATGAGCTGTCCTTTGCGGGGTACTATTGGCACGGGCAAAAGCTCCTGACTCCAGGCACCAGTGGCTAAGATGTATCGATCGGCTTTCCAACCACCCACCCCCTGAGATAAATCTTGCAGATTCTGCGCGGTCACTTTAACCCCAGTTTTCACCTGCACGCCCGCTACATCTGCCGCAGCTTGCAGAGACTTATACAAAGCCCGGTTATCGACTTGGCCATCAGTATCAAACCAATATCCGCCAATTACTTCCTCACTCAAGCTATCGATGGGCAAATGGCTCACTAGTTCTGCTCTAGTTTGCCAAGGAAGCCGAGCATCAATCGGTTGGTCGTAACGAGGAGCCAAAATGCCGCATTCCCAATAGCCAGTATCTAGGCCAGTAGCCATTGTTAGCTTAGCTACCCAGTCTGTGTAGAGGCTGCGGCTAAAAGTACATAAATCTAACAGGGCACCGGGAGCAATTTCTTCGGCTTGGGGTGCCAACATCCCGGCTGCTGCATTGGCTGCTGCGTTTTGGTAATCTTGGGTCAAAACCAGCACCTGTAAACCACGCCAGCGCAATTCGAGGGCGATCGATAGCCCAATAATGCCGCCGCCAATCACCATTACCTCTGCTGCTTTGGTCATTTATCATCTCAAGACTCTTTCTCCATCAGTAATTCTAGCTGAACCTGCCCGGTAAATGCTGTCTTTCGGATAACACATTGTTAGACTGTGTTAGAAGCACTGTCTTCCTTGATCAAATTTGTGCTAAAAATATTTTGGATATAACCTGGATGGAAAGACGAACC